>URMI01000027.1 GCA_900548845.1 uncultured Clostridia bacterium
AAAAGGCTGCGGCGGGCGCCCTCAAACATATGAAATTATCTCGATCAGAACAAAAGCTCATCCCGCTCAAATTGGCTTAGAAGAGAAAGGAGCGGGGTCATCCTCAATCTTCGTAGCGTTCGACGTTGGAGCCCGAATCCCAAAGCCGCTCCAGATAATAGAAGAGACGAGATTCTTCGTTGAAGACGTGGACGATGACGTCGCCGTAATCGAGGACGCCCCACCTGCCTTCGCGGAAGCCCTCCTGACGGATGGGATCGAGCCCGTAGAGCTTCTTGATCTGCTCATCGACGTTGTCGCCCAAAGAGTGGACCTGCGTCGTCGATTTGCCCGTCGCGATGACGAAATAGCTGCACACCACCGTCTGATCGCCCACGTTGAGGATGACGATGTCGGACGCCTTTTTATCCGACAGCACCTTGGCACACGCCTTTGCAAGTTCGTAACTTTCCATTCAATTTCCTCCTAATTTCTGATGATTTATCGATATTATGCCTGACATAATACTATGCTAATGTGGTTATTTCGCGTTTCCGGCCTGCGATTTGATGAAATCGTACGCCTCTTGCGTGAGAGGATACACTTCTTTCCCCGTACTGTTCAGATACTCCACTTCGTGGCGGAGGCTTTCGAAGAGGCACTCGTCGAGGTCTTTCCAGAACAGCGCCCGAAGCGCTTCGACCCCGGGGAAATCTCGCCCCGCTTCCAAAAGATCGGAAAGATAGACGAGCTTTTCGAGCTCCCCCATCCCCGCGCGGCCGCTCGTGTGATAGCGGATGGCATCGAGCACTTCCCGATCGCGGATACCGAAATGCTGTTCGGCGAGATAGGCGCCCGTGTACTGATGCAGCACGGGGGATGGCACGTTTTCGGGACAGGAAAAGCCTTCGAGCAAGGGGGAGGAGAGCGGGACGTACTTGGCGCAATCGTGCAGCGCGGCGGCGAGCAGCGCCTTCTCTTCGGGGATGCGGAGAGAGCGGGCGCGGGCGCACGCCATCTGCGCGACACGGAAACTGTGCTCGCGGCGCTCGGGTTTTTCGAGCGCCAACGCGGGAGCGATCGCGGGATGGGTGTAAAGCCCCCTCTCGCGGATGAAAGCAAACACCCGCTCATCGAGCGGTTCGGGCTTCTTGCCGAACGCGAGGGAGACGCGGATGTCCGTCGATGAGACCGCCTCTCCCGAAAAACCGAGGGAAAGAAAATCTTTGCCGAACGCCGAATAAAAACGCGCGCGCAGGACTTCCGTCTCCTCGGCTCCCCTTCCGCAGGCGACGAGCGTCACATGCTTCAGAATGTCGTCGGGCTGTCTCCAGGTGAAAAAATCTTCGAGCATGTCCGCCCCGACGAGGAAATAACGCTCGGCATCGGGGTATTGTTTTGCAAAGGCGCGGCAGGTGAGACAGGAATAGCTCACACCCTCCTGAGAGAGCTCAAAGTCGCTCACGCGGACGCGCGGCTCATGCTCAAAGGCGAGGCGGCACATCTGAAGGCGCGCCTCCCCGTCTGCCTGCGCGCCGAGGCGCTTGTGCGGGGCAAGCCGCGAGGGCATCACGATGACGAGATCGAGCGACAACTCGCGGATGGCGGCGCGGACGAAATTGACGTGTTCGCGGTGAACGGGATCGAACGACCCCCCGAAAAGTGCGATCTTCATAAAATTTCCTGTATGATCGGCGTTTTTTCAAGCAAAACGCCCTTCGCTTTGTTTATCATTTTTCCGATGTGTCAACAATGAAAGCATGAAATATTTCCCCGTCATTGCCGATACCATCTTTTACGCGGTCTGCGCCTTCCTGCTCGGATTCTGCGCCCTGCGCTTTTGGGGAGTTTCCGCCCCGCTTGCGGCGCTCGATTGCGCTCTGCTTGCGCTCGCAGTCGGAACGGGCGTATTCTTTCTTGAACGGCACAGCCGCCGCAAGAAATATCTCTCCGCGAAACAGCGCGCGGAATGCGACGCGCTCCTTATGCACCTTTCCCTCTCCCCGCCCGAAAAGAAGGCGGAACTGCTTGCCTCAGCCCTTTCAAAAGAGGGACGGAAAGCAGAGCGGGAAGGGAGCAGCCTTTGCGTCGACGGGAAGGCCGCCGAACTGCTCTTTTGCATGGAGCCCGCATCTGCGGACGAGCTTGCACGCGCCATCGGACGGCACGGGGGAGACTTTATGTTGTACTGCAACCGGCTTTCCGACTCGGCGGAAAACCTTCTCAAACGCTTCCCCGTCGAAGCCGTGCAGGGGGAAGAAGTTTACGATCTTCTCAGACGGACGGACAGCATCCCGAAGGAGCTGCTCGGCTCCGTCGGCGCGAAGAAGAGCCACAGAGAAAAGCTGCGCGCCGTCTTCAGAAAGAGCAGCGCCCGCCCCTTCTTTCTGAGCGGAGCCATGCTTCTCATCATGAGCCTTTTCACACTCTTCCCTGTCTATTATTTGGCAACGGGGAGCGTTCTTTTGCTGCTTTCCGTCGTGCTCAGGCTGCTTGCGCCCGCCTGATCGGCTATATTATGTCTGGCATAATACTATGCAAAGCCGTGTTTTCTGCGCGATATTCGCATAGTTCATTGTGATTTGCTTGCAGATACTTAATTTATACTCAGACTGAGGACAGCTTTTCCGAAACGGGCGATGACGTCCTCCGCCGTGACGGAATACTCGCCGAACTCCTCTGCCGCAAGCTCGCCCGCTCTCCCGAAGAGATAGGAAGCGACGCATGCCGCCTCGAAGGGCGGCACGCCGCGGGCGCAGGTGCCCGCAAGAAACCCGGAAAGCACGTCGCCACTCCCCCCTTTCGCAAGCGCGGGGGTACCCGTCAGATTGAGGGCAAGGCGCTCGCCGTCGGTGATGAGCGTGCGGTTGTTTTTGAGCGCCACGACAACGCCGTACTCCTTTGCAAACGCTTGGGCGGCCTCTGCGGCGGAGGAGAGCACCTCCCCCACGCCCCGCCCTGAAAGACGGGAAAATTCTTTGGGGTGCGGCGTCAGGATGACGCGGCAGGACTTGTGCTTCAGGACCTCCACGCCGTATTTTGCAAGGGTGTTGAGCCCGTCCGCATCGATGACGAGGGTGCCCGTGTACGCTTCCATGAGCTCCGCGATGTGCGCATACAGGCGCTCGCTGACGCCCGCCCCCATGCCGAGAGCGATGCAATCTGCGGAGAGGATGTCGCCGTCGAGCGCTTCGAAGCGGCGCAAGACGCAAGAAGAGAGCTTCCCGATGGCAGCAGAATAGAGCGCATCTTCCGCAATGAGTTCGGTATAACCCGCCCCCGAACGAAGGCACGCCCCCGCCGCCAGAAAGACGGCGCCCGGGTACTTCACCTCCGCCGCAAACAGGCAGGCTCTTCCGAACGCGCCCTTGTGCGTGTTGCTCTTCCGCTTGGGAAAACAGGCGGAAACGTCCTTCTCTTCCCAAAGCTCCGTGCCGCACGAAACGGGCGGGATTCCGATGTCTGCGACCGTCACTTTTCCGCACACGTCGGGGCCGTCCGCCATCAGAAGGCAGCGCTTTACAAGCCCCATCGTCACCGTTTCATCGGCGCGCACGCAGGGGGAAAGGGCGATGCCGTTTTCGGAAAGCCCGCTCGGAAGGTCGGCAGAGATGACGTAGGAAGCGCTCCCGCAGAACTCGATGAGCTGCTTTGCCGCCCCTTCGGGCGCACGCGAAAGCCCCGTGCCTAAAATGCAATCGACGACGAGCGCGTATCTGCGGCGGGGGATGACGCCTGAAATTTCGCCCGAAAAGCGGGCTTTTTCCGCCGCGCAGTCGGGGGAGAACTTTTCCGCAAGGCATAAAACAGCCGGCTCTTTGCCGCGTTCCAAAAGAACACGCGCCGCGACGAAACCGTCGCCGCCGTTGTTGCCGCCGCCGCACACAAAGAGCGCATCCGAAACGCCGAGGCGCGCCATCGCCGCCTCAACGGCGTCCGCAAGGGCAGTCCCCGCGCGCTCCATGAGCTCCAAAGAGGGCGTGCCTCCCTCGATCGCCGCGCGGTCGCTTCTGCGCATTTCTTCTACCGAATAGCAGTATTTCATGTATCCTCCCCGTCCGCACCGCACGCGCCGTCTTCCGCGCCGTCTGCGCCGCAGTCCTCTTCAGCCTCGCCGCGCAACTGTTCGAGCGCCGCGCGCGCCGTATCGTAGTCAAATCCCTTGGAAAGGAGATGGCGGTACGCCTTGGAGAGCGTCGCTTTGTCCGTTTTTTTGCCGCGCAGGTACTTTGCAAGGATCGAATACGCCGCGTCCGCCTCGTCCGAAGCACCGGAAAGCGCTTCTTCGATCGCCTCGTCCGAAACGCCCTTCTGCCTTAATTCCATGGCGATGAGGCGGCTCCCCTTTCTCTTGCCCGCGTGCTCGATGTATGCCCGCGCGTACGCCGCGTCATCGAGATAGCCGTAGGAGCGCATCTTTTCGACGACGTAGTCGGAGATGTCTTCGAGATACCCCTTCTTTCTGAGATAGGCGCGGATGTCCTTTTCCGTCTTCATGGAGGCGGTGATAAAAGTGAGCGCCTTGTCGAGCGCGGTGAGCTTTTCGCTCTCGAGCTGCATGCGGGAGAGCTCTTCCTCCGAGACGGCGGCGCCCACTTTGAGGCGGTGCTTTACGACGGTCTCCAGCTTCATGCCGCAGAAGAACCTGCCGTCCACTTCGATGTTGCACCGCTCTTTATCCTTGATCTGCGGCGTGATGCCTGTGATCTCCGCCATCGCTGCCTCCCGTTCTCTTTCCCCCATTATAGCCGATTTGCGCGCAAAAGTCAATAGGGCGGCGCGCCGTTTGAGGGGCAAACGGCGCGCCGAAAAGAAAGCCCCCCCGCGCTTCGTAAGAAGCGCGGGGCGGCTTACAATATCAAAAGGTCCCTGTGTGCTTATGCCTGTTCGGGCGATCTGTTTTTGAGGAACAGCCCGTCCTCGCCGCGGTCGATGACGATGGTACTGCCTGCTTCGGGGTTGCCGCCGATGATGAAGCGCGCGATGGGCGTTTCGACGTGCGCCTGGATGAAGCGCTTCAAGGGGCGGGCGCCGAACACGCTGTCGTAGCCGTAGTCGGCGATGTATTCCTTGGCGGCGTTCGTCACTTCGAGGGTCAGATGCTCACCTTCGAGCCGCTTTGCAAGGCGGGAAAGGAGGATATCGACGATCGCGCCGATGTTCTCGCGCGAGAGCGGCTTGAACATGATGATCTCGTCGAGACGGTTCAAAAACTCGGGGCGGAAGGAGCGCTTCAGAACTTCGTTGACCTTGTCGCGCGCTTCTTTCGTGATCTCGCCGTTCTCGATGCCTTCGGAGATATACTCGGAGCCTAAGTTGGAAGTCAAGATGATGATGGTGTTCTTGAAGTCCACCGTGCGGCCCTGCGAGTCGGTGATCCTGCCGTCGTCGAGGATCTGAAGGAGGATGTTGAAGACATCGGGGTGCGCCTTCTCGATCTCATCGAAGAGGACGATGGAGTACGGCCTGCGGCGAACTGCCTCGGTGAGCGTACCGCCCTCCTCGTAGCCGACGTATCCCGGGGGAGCGCCGACGAGACGGGAGACCGAGAACTTTTCCATGTACTCGGACATATCGATACGCACGATGTTCTTCTCGTCGTCAAAGAGGTTCTCGGCAAGCGACTTCGCAAGTTCCGTCTTGCCGACGCCCGTGGGGCCGAGGAAGAGGAAGGAGCCGATGGGTCTGTTGGGGTCGGAGATGCCTGCCCGCGAACGCAGGATGGCCTCGGAGACCTTCTCGACTGCCTCATCCTGCCCCACCACGCGGCGGTGGAGCTGTTCGGGAAGGTGCAGAATTTTCTCGCGCTCGCCCTCTTTGAGGCGGGCGACGGGGATGCCCGTCCAGCGCGCGACGATCTGATTGATCTGCTCTTCGGTGACTTCGTCTTGCAAAAGCGCGTCCTCGCCGCGGGCGCTGACACTCTTTTTTGCGTCGTCGAGCTGCTTTTCAAGGGAGACGAGGTCGCCGTACTTGAGGCGCGACGCCTTCTCGTAATCGCCCTTCTGGGTCGCCGCCTCGATCTCGCCACGCACGGCGTCGATCTTCTCCTTCAAATCCTTCTCGGAGCGAATGGCGCCCTTCTCCTCTTCCCACTTCGCCTTCATCGAGGCGAACTTTTCTTTGAGTTCGAAGAGCTCCTTTTTGAGCTGTTCGTAGCGGGCGACGGAGAGATTGTCCTTCTCTTTGGAGAGCGCCTTCTCTTCCACTTCGAGCTGCACGATCTTGCGGTTGAGGGTATCCATTTCGGCGGGCATGGAGTCGATCTCGGTACGCACCATCGCGGCCGCCTCATCGACGAGGTCAATGGCCTTGTCGGGAAGGAAACGGTCGGTAATGTAGCGGTTGGAGAGCGTCGCCGCCGCGACGAGCGCGTCGTCGTGGATGCGCACGCCGTGGAAGATCTCGAAGCGCTCTTTAAGACCGCGCAGGATGGAGATGGTATCTTCCACCGTGGGTTCGCCCACCATCACGGGCTGGAAACGGCGCTCCAAAGCGGCGTCCTTTTCGATGTATTTGCGGTACTCGTCGAGCGTCGTCGCGCCGATGCAGTGCAGTTCGCCGCGCGCGAGGAGGGGCTTCAAGAGGTTGCCCGCGTCCATCGCGCCTTCCGACTTGCCCGCGCCGACGACGGTGTGGAGCTCATCGATGAAGAGCAAAATGCGGCCTTCTGACTTTTTCACCTCTTCGAGGACTGCCTTCAATCGTTCCTCGAACTCGCCGCGGTACTTGGCGCCCGCGATGAGCGCGCCCATATCGAGCGAGAAGAGCGTCTTGTTCTTGAGTCCTTCGGGGACGTCCCCCTTGACGATACGCTGGGCGAGCCCTTCGGCGATCGCCGTCTTGCCGACGCCCGGCTCGCCGATGAGCACGGGGTTGTTCTTGGTCTTGCGCGAGAGGATGCGGATGACGTTCCGGATCTCCTCATCCCTGCCGATGACGGGCTCGAGCTTGTGTTCGCGGGCGAGCTTGGTCAAATCGGAGCCGTACTTTTCGAGGGCTTCGTAGGTATCTTCGGGGTTGTCGCTCTTGACGTTCTGATTGCCGCGCACCTCCTTCATGCCCTTCAGAAAGCTCTCTTTGGTGAGCCCGAAGCGCTTGAAAAGGTCTAAAAGTCGGCTCTCGCCGCAGTCGAAGAGGCACAGAAAGAGGTGCTCGACGGAGACATAGTCGTCCTTCATGCCCTGCGCGAGGCGCTCCGCCTCGTTCAGAAGACGGGCAAGGGATGCGGCGGCATACACCTGCCCCGAACCGCTGCCCGAAACGCGCGGGAGCCGCCCGACCTCTTCATGAAGAGCGCGGGAAAGCCCGTCCGCGTCGCAGTTTGCGCGGCGCAGGATGCGGTAGCACATGCCGTCCTTTTCGAGGAGCGCGTCGGCAAGGTGAGTGCAGGTGAGCTCGGCATTGCCGTACTCCATCGCGGTATTCTGCGCGTTCTGCACGGCTTCCAACGATTTTTTCGTGTATTTATTTGCGTCCATATTGCTTCCCTCCTTGTAAGAGTGGGATGATTTCCACCCCTATTATACCGCAATTTCTGCGCGGTCAAACACCGCGAAGAAAAAATACGAACAAATTTTTGCATGCGTTTTTTGTCCTCTCCCCCCTTGCGGCGGAAAGAAAACTGTGGTATAATGCAGAAAAAACCCGGAGGAGACCATGGTCGATATCAACGAGATCCGTGCGCGCAACGCAAAGCTGATGGCAGACATGCAAAAGCGCACGGAAGAGGCGGTAAGCAAACTGGAAACGCCCGCTCAGGACGAAAATGCGGACAGCGCCGAAGAAGAGCGCGCCCGCCGCGCAGCCGAGCTTGCTACCGCGAACGAGCAAAGACAGCGCGAGGTGCTTTCTCAGATGATGGGCGAAGAATTTGCAAGGCAGACTGCCGCCATGCAGGAAATGGTCTCGCAGGAGGTGCAAAGGCAGGCGGCTTCCGCGGCGGCGCAATTGCAGCAGGACGCCCTCAGCGCGCTTTTCGGCGACGACGCCGCCCTGTTTTCCGCCGCGCTGGATACCCTCGCGCAGACGGAAGACGGCGAGGACGATGAGGAAGAGGAACAGGAACTCCCGCCCGAAGCGCTCTATGACTATCTCGAAAGCAAGCTCGGGGAGATCGACGCCCTCGAGGAGCCGCAGCCCAAAGCCTACAACATCCCCGCGCTTTGGGAGCGCTTCTGCATCGCACTTTCCGGCATCATCTCCACCGTGAACGACCACAAACTCGATGAACTCGACGTCGAAGAGCGCGTCCCCCTCTTCGTGCAGCAGATCATGAGCCTGATCAGAAACAGCTGGGGCATCTCAGGAAGAGAGGACCTCATCGAGACGCTCCTCTATCTCTCCCGCGCGGGCTACCGCGCCCGCTTTGCGGCATACGCAGAGGCCGCATCCCCCGAAGAGCTCTTCGGCAACGACATGGCGCAAGAGGACAGAGAGGGCATCGTCCGCGGCCATGCGTTCGTGCAGCACTTCAAAGACAAATACGGCGCCGATTTTCTCTTAGGCTGGGACATCGGCCGTGCGGCAATGATCACCCGCTGGGGCTATTTCGTGGGCTGGCTGACGCAGGCGGAGGCGGAGCAGCTCCTCTCCGACATGGGACAAGTCGCCGCCAACGGGCTCTCGGGCTGGCGGGAGTTTGCGCGATCCTACCTGTTCGGCGGCGCGTTCTGGAAAGAAGTTTTCGCGGCATATGACGGGAAAAGTTACCTCGACACACTGACGGATGCCGTCCGGAAGCTGCTTTCGGACGGTCCCGAAGGCGCCTGGACGCATACCCCCTGGGCAAAAGCATAAAACGTATGAAGATACGGCGGCGCGCCCTTT
>URMI01000028.1 GCA_900548845.1 uncultured Clostridia bacterium
TCCGATCTAAGGCGCAAGCTACTTTTCGCTGACGATCGCCTTCCCCGAGATCGCATTCTCCGAATACACGATCTCCTTCGAGAGCGCGGAAGAGAATGTCAGCGAGGATGAGATCGCCGAGAACGCGCTCGTCTTTGCAAACGGCGAAGAGGGTACCTCCTTCTATGTCGTCAACGCACAGGGCGAAAAGGGCGAAGAAGTCGCAGCCGGCCTTACGGGCGATCTTGAGATCACGTTCGACGAAGAGGACTGTACGAGCGGCGAGTTCTCCGTCTATGTGAACGGCACGAAGGCGGGCACCTTCACCAACATCGGCGGCTACTACATGGAGTATCTCTCCTCGGCGTCCGATACGCCCAGAACGCCCATCTCCTTCGAATGCACGACGCTTTCGGGCGAGAGCCAGAAGGTGCTCGTCAAGCAGCTCAACGGCCAGTCCTTTGCGCTCAACGAAGAGGGCAACGTCGTCGACGACACGGCTCCCGTGCTCGTCGTCAACAGCGAAGTCTATCCCTTCCGCCTCGGCCAGAAGTTCGACCTCGACTACGAGGCGATCGACGTGTGCGACAACACGGTGACCGTCTCCCGCGAGTACTACATGGCGCGCTTCACCGAAGACGGCAACTACCGCATCCCTACGGATGACGATTACGATACGCTCACCACTTCCACCTGGTTCATGCCCTCGGGCGACAGCGAGGAAGAAGTGCAGTACGTCTCCATCCGCTTTATGCTCGACGACGGCCGCGACGGCGCCGACGAAGAAGAGACGCCCGTCTATCTCGTCTGGTATGCCGCAGAAGGCGCATCCGTGACCTTCGGCGCAGGCGAAAATACGCTTGGATATATCCTTGTGGACCGTGCCGAAGAGGGCCCCGTCTACAACGGCCTTACCGCAGACGCCGCCACGACGGAGAACGTCAAGGCAGCGGACGAAGCGGACGTCAACGGCAACGGCGATAAAGAGGAAGCGCTCCTTGATGTGCTTGCCGCAGAGTATCAGGCAGCGGTCGACCGTGCCGCCGAGAACGCCAGCGCAGGCGACGGCGCATACTTCTATCTGCCCAGCCTCCGCAACCTCATCTCGAGCGAGGGCTGCGACTACCGCGACCTCACCTTCAACGTGTACTACTATTCCCAGAGCCAGACGGCGGACGATTCGGCTTCTTCCGCGACCTCCCTTGCTTACAACCGTCTGCGCTTTGAGATCGACGAACCCGGCCGCTACGTCTTCCGCGTGCTCGCGAGCGACAATGCGGGCAACGGCATGATGTATTATCTCGACGGCCAGCTCGTCACCGTTTCTTCGAGCAACATCTGGGATATCGAAGAGATCCCCGAATTCTCCTTCACCGTCGGTTATGACGGCGCGCGCGTCACCGATCCCGAAGAGCAGGATCTCGGCTATCGCGATACGACGTATGACATCGAAGACTTCGAGATCATCGCCGTCTCCGGGTACGAGACCAAATACGAGCTCTTCCGCCTCGACGAAAACAGCCTTCCCGCCGACCTGCAGGGCGTTTCCTACACCTCCCTCGTCAGCAACGCGAAGGAATATTTCGACGGCGACTGGGCGCAGTACCTCGTGCGCATCGATCCCTTCAACAGCGACGTCGACGAGGACGACCCTCTTTGGGACCGCACCGACAACCGCTATGAATGGGACGACGAAGACCTCACCTTCGTGCCCAACGAGGCGGGCTATTATGTCGTCAAGCTCACCGTGACCGAGCCCTCCATGCCCGGCCGCACCGTGACGGCTTATCAGGTCATCGACGTGCGCAATCCCATCGATACGCTCCCCGATGCCACCTACTGGCTGGAGAACAACGTGGCGGCAGTCGTGCTGTTCTGCATCTCGGGCGTGCTCCTCATCATCCTTGTGGTGCTCTTCGTCGTCAAGCCGAAAAAGAGCGTCGATGAAGTGGACGTGAAGTCGCTCAAGGGCGCCAAGAAGGCCGATAAGAACGAAGAAAAGAAGGACTGATTCCGTTCGGACTTATCAATTTCAGATAGCAAAGAGGCATCGCGCTCAAGCGGTGCCTCTTTGTTTTGCCTGCCATAGGAAGGACGGAGGAACGCCGCGGGAAGGGGCGCATAAAAGGCGCTCCTTCGCGCATACTGCATGGCAGGAGGTATCCGATGGTCATTGCAAACTTGATCTCTTATATTCTGGTGCTCGTGGGAGCGCTCAACTGGGGCATCTTCGGGCTGTTCGACTTCAACCTTGTCTCGGCAGTCTTTCAGGGCCCCCGCACGATCGGTTCCATCATCGTCTATTCGCTCATCGCGCTTGCCGCGATCTGGCTGATCATCTCGCCCATCATCACGAACGGGATGCTCAAATTGCAGGGCGACCGCGTGGCGCGCGAACAGCACGGCCACTAAAAAAACGGGCACGGAAAGTGCGGGAAGGGCATAATAATTGCCTTTCCCGCATTTTTTATTTTTGAGGCGCGCCCGCTGCGGCAGGAAGCAGAGGCGGACGCGCATCGTTCGGAGGTGGCTTATGTCAATTTGCCCGATCACTTCGCTTTCCAAGGGGATGCGCGCCAAAGTCGCCGAAGTGGAAGGGGAGGGCGCGCTCCGCTCCCGTCTTGCGGCGCTCGGGGTGCGCCCCGGGGAAGAGGTGACGCTCCTTCGCGTCTCGCCCCTCAGACGCACCTATCTTGTCGGAACGGAGGAGAGCGTCTTCGCGCTCGGAAAGGAGGCGGCAGCGTGCGTGAAAGTGGAACGGTGAAAGGGGCGCCTTCAAAGCTGCTCCTGCTCGGCAATCCCAACGCGGGCAAGAGCACGCTTTTTAACGCGCTCACGGGCGGGCATGCGCGCGTCGGGAACTGGCACGGCGTCACGGTGAGCGCGCTCGAAGGGGAAGCGCTGCTTTCGGGGAACAGGGTGCGGGTAGCCGATCTTCCCGGGGTCTATTGCGCCGACGGCCTCAGCATGGAGGAGCGCGCCGCCTGTGCCTATCTCGAAGAGCATCCCGAGGGCGTCGTGTGCCTCGTCTCGGAATGCGTGGCGCTCCCCCGCAGCCTTGCGCTCCTTTCCGCGCTTGCCAAAGGAAGGCGCGCCATTTTGGTGCTCACGAAAAAGCGGCAGTTCGTGCGGCAGGGGGGAAGGCTCGAAGAGCGCGAACTCGAACGCGTTTTGGGCATCCCCGTCGTGAGCGCGGAGGGCGTTCCTCCCCGCGAACTGCGCGAAAGGGTGGGGGAGGCGCTGCTGCGGGCAGGGCAGCTGAGTGCGGCTTCGGAAGAAGGGCGCTCGCTCCCGAAAGAAGTCTATACGCGCGCCCGCATGCGCCTTACGAAACTCGACCGCTTTCTCCTGCACCCTGCGGCGGCATGCGCGGTGTTTGCGCTCCTGCTTGCGGCGGCGTTCTTTCTCACCTTTTCGCCCGTGGGGCCTGGCGGGCTTCTGAAGGGGCTCATCGAGGCGCTGATCATTCAGATCAAAGAGGCGTTTCAAACGCATATCCCGTCGCCCGTGCTTTGTTCCTTCGTGGGGGAGGGGCTCGTCGGGAGCGTGGGCGGCGTTCTGTGCTTTTTGCCGCAGATCGGCATGCTCTTTCTCTTTCTGACGCTGCTCGAAGAGAGCGGGCTTCTGTCCCGCCTCGCCTTCTTCACGGACGGCACCCTCTCGCGCGCGGGGCTGAGCGGGCGGGCGGCCTTTTCCCTTCTGATGGGCTTCGGCTGTACGGCGGCTGCCATCCTCTCGACGCGCGGCCTCGACGACAAAAGGATGCAGCGCCGCGTCATTTGGTGCCTTCCCTATCTCTCGTGCAGCGCAAAGCTCCCCGTCTATCTCACGCTCGCCTCGTCCTTCTTCCGGGATCAGTTTTTGGCGGCGCTTCTTCTGTATGTGCTCGGCGCGGGGCTGAGCTTTGCCGTGCTCCTGTTTTTAGGCGGGGAGAAGGGCGCGCCCTTCGTGCTCGAATTTGCGCCGCTCCGCCTTCCCGAGGCGAAGACCGTTGCAAAAGCCTTGTGTTTTCAGCTCAAACAGTTTATAATAAAGCTCGGGACGGTCATCTTGGCGTTCTTCATCGCCTCGTGGCTGCTCTCTTCCTTCGACTTTGCCTTCCGCTTTGTGCCCGTGGAAGAGAGCATGCTCGCGCATCTGTGCGGCGGGCTCCAATGGCTGTTCGCGCCCGTCGGCATGGAAGATTGGCGCATCGCCTATGCGGCGCTCTCGGGGCTCGTCGCCAAAGAGAACGTCGCGGCAAGTTTAGAGCTCTTCTTCCCCGTCTTCCCTTACGGCGCGAGGAGCGCGTTCGCCCTCGCCGTGTTCGTGCTCGCTTCCTCGCCCTGTGTCTCTGCCGTGGCGGCAGCCGCGCGGGAAGTGGGAATAAAGCCCGCCCTTCTCTATGCCGTTGCAGAGACGGCGGGCGCGCTGCTTCTTAGTTATTTCGTCTATTTTCTGACGGGCCTCGGCGCTTCGGCGGCCCTGCCGCTCATCGCCGCCGTCATCCTCATCTCTGTCTTCGGGAGGACCTTCCGTGCGGGAATACACCGTAAGCGAGGAAACTTCGCTCAAAAACTTCACCGACGCGCATGACGCCCAGGCGTCCTTTTCCTTCCGCACCCTCCTGAAGCGCCGCGACGTGCGCGTCAACGGCGGCAAAGTGGGGGAGGACGTGCCCCTTCATGCGGGCGATAGAGTGCAGTACTTCCTGACGCCCGCCGAGGAAGGAAAGAAGGCGTTTTCCGTCCTTTATGAGGATGAAAACGTTATCGTCTGCGATAAGGAGAGCGGCGTGCAGTCGGAGGCCGTCTATTCGGCGCTTCTTCGGAAGGGGGAGTGCTTCTTTCTGCACCGCCTCGACCGCAACACGGAAGGGCTTCTCATCTTCGCGAAGACCCAAGCTGCCGCCGACGAGCTTTTGAACGCCTTCCGCGAACGGCGCGCCGAAAAGCGCTATCTCGCCCTCGTCAAGGGGAGCTTCCGGGAAAAGCACGCCGTCCTCAAAGCCTATCTTCAGAAGGATGCCGCCTCTTCCCGCGTGCGCATCTTCGACCGCCCCCGAGGGGAGCCCATCGTCACCGAATACCGCGTTTTGCGCGAAAAAGAGGGGCTGAGCCTTCTCGAGGTCACCTTGCATACGGGCAAGACGCATCAGATCCGCGCCCATCTTGCGCATATCGGGCACCCCGTCCTCGGCGACACCAAGTACGGCGATAGCGCCCTCAACCGCAAAATGCACCTCACGCGGCAAAAGCTTGTCGCAAAGGAGCTGTGCTTTACGGGGGTCAAAAGCCTTCCCGCCATCGAAGGCGTGCGATTTTTTTCGGAAAAGTCCATTTATTTTTGAAAAAGCGCTTGACGGCGCTCTTTCTTTGTGCTATTATATGAATAGTTGTTCAAATATTAGTTTGACGGGCGTTTTTGCCCGAAGGAGTCTTGTATGCGGCGTGTCATTCGCATCAAAAATCTGGATTGCGCTGCCTGTGCGGCGGAACTCAAAGAAGAGCTCGAAGAGCTCAAAGACATCGAGGAGGCGGCGGTCGACTTCATCAATCAGCGCGTGACGCTCTCCTACAATACGCCCGAGGCGTTCTCGGGCGCGGTCGAACTCATTGCGGGCTTCGAAGAAGTGGAGATCGTCGACGGCAACGCCCCCCGCAAGAAGGAGAGCCATATAAAGGAGATCGTCTCCATTGCGGTCTCTGCGGCGTTCTTTGTGCCGGGGCTTATCTTGAATTTTGTGGGCGGCGTGCCCGGATGGCTGCCGCTTGCGCTCTTTCTCGCTTCCTTTGCGGCGGCGGGGTGGGAAGTCGTTTTCACCGTCTGCAAGAATTTTGCAAAGCTCTTCCGCTCCTTCCGTCTGAGCCTGTTGTTCGACGAAAACTTTCTGATGCTCATCGCGGCGGTGGGGGCGTTCGCCCTCGGCGAGGGCATGGAGGGCGCCGCCGTCATGCTGCTCTATGAGATCGGCGAACTTCTGCAGGCGGTCGCTGTCGGCTCGTCGCGCGGGGCGATCGCAAAACTCATGGAGCTCAAGAGCGACAGCGCCATCCTTCTCGAAGGGGAGGAGCAGCGCGAAGTCGCGCCCGAGGAATTGCAGAAGGGGGATGTCATCCTCCTGCGCAAGGGGGATAAGGTCCCCGCCGACTGCACGCTGCTTTCGGGCGAGAGCGCCTTCGATACCAAGTCCATCACGGGCGAGAGCTATCTCCGCGAGTGCGGCGAGGGGGCGGAGCTTCTGGCGGGCTTCCTCAACGCGGGCAACGCTGTGACGGCGCGCGTCGAACGCCCCTCCGAGGAGAGCGCCGTCGCCAAAATTTTGGAGATGGTGGAGAACGCTTCCTCGCAGAAGGCGAAGCCCGAAAAATTCATCACCCGATTCGCGCGCATCTACACGCCCGTCGTCGTGGCGCTCGCCGTCCTGCTCGCCGTGGTGCCGCCGCTCTTTACGGGCTTCGATTTTGCCCCGTGGATCATGCGGGCGCTCAACTTCCTTGTCATCTCCTGCCCGTGCGCGCTCATCATCTCGGTGCCGCTCACCTATTTCTCGGGCGTGGGCGTGCTTGCAAAGCACGGCGTGCTCTGCAAAGGGGCGGTGTGCCTCGATACGCTCGCCAAAGTGCAGACGGCGGCCTTCGATAAGACGGGTACCCTCACCGAGGGCAAATTCACGCTCGCGGGCTGTTCTTCGGAGCGCGCATTGTCGCTCATCGCCGCCGTGGAGCGCGCGTCTTCCCATCCCTTCGCCGAAGCCTTCCGCAGTACGGAGACGCCCTTCCACGCGAAGAACGTTCAAGAGATCGCGGGCATGGGGCTCGCCGCGGAGATCGAAGGAAGAGAGGTGCTCGTGGGGAGCAGACGGCTGATGGAAGAGCATTCTATCTCCCTTCCCGGACTCCAAAGCCCGCACGCCGTCGTGTTCTGCGCGGAGGGCGGGGCGTTCGTCGGCTATGCCGAGCTCGAAGATAAACTGCGCCCGGACGCAGAAGAGGCGCTCAAAGGACTCAAAGGGGCGGGCGTCAAGAAGATCGCCGTGCTTTCGGGCGATACCGAAGCGCGGGCGAAAGCTGCCCTTTCGGGGCTCCCCGTGGACGAGCTCAAAGCGGGGCTCCTGCCCGAAGAAAAGCCGCTCGCCGCGCGGGCGCTCAAGGGGGAGGGCGCGCTCCTCTATGTGGGCGACGGCATCAACGATACGCCCGTGATGGCGGAAAGCGACATCGCTGCGGCGATGGGCGGGCTCGGGAGCGACGCCGCCATCGAAGCAAGCGACATGGTGCTCGCGTCCGATTCCCTCAAAGGGCTGCCCAAAGCCATGCGGACGGCGAAAAAGACGCGGCGCATCGTTATGCAGAACATCGTCGGCTCCATCGCCATCAAGGCGGCGCTCATGGTCTTGTCCATCGTGGGGCTCATACCGCTGTGGGCGGCGGTGTTCGGTGACGTCGGCGTCATGCTCCTCGCCGTGCTCAACTCCTTGCGCATGCGCGGGCGCATCTGAAACTTGCATCCGAAACTCTCAAAAAGCGGCATTGCGCCGCTTTTTTTGTGCCTCTTTTTTAATACACTCTTGGCAGACCGTATTATGTGTGCTATATTATAGATAGCACAACAACTAAGGGAGGGAAATATGAAGACAAAACTGCCTTTTCGGATGTGTCTGCGGCTCGGCTTGCAAGGGAAGTGGGTGACGAAGTGCTTTGCCGTGCTGCTTTCCGCGATGTCCTTTATGCTGTTTGCCATCGCTTCGACTGCATTTACATACATCCGCTTTGCAGGCAGAAGGACTGAGCGGCCCCGTCTTTTCCGAGGCGTGGAGGGAAGTCTTTTTGGAAGGGCATGACGACCTATGCACGGAAATGATCGCGCCGCCCGTGCAGAGCGTGCGGGAAGCGCGGGAGCTTGTCGAACTGTCATTGGAGCTATTGGAAGAATATTTGCAAGAACATTCCGTGATGTCAAGTCTGCAGCTCGGGGTTGTTCCCGTGACCGATCTTATCGATTTTAATCCGCAGTTCAATAATGAAAGGCTGATCTTTACAGTCGGCGGAGGTGCGGGGCTTCTGTTTGGCATCTTTTCCATACTTCTTTGTTGGCATCTGACGACCTCTTCACTCAACCTGAAGAAGCGGAAGATCGGGGTGCTGCGCGCATTGGGAGCGGGGGATGCGGATGTGAAACGCATCGTGCTCTTCGAGGCGCTGATTGTGGCCATATGCAGCTTTGCTTTGGCGCTCCTTTTGTCGCTCGGCGTATTTTACGGGAGCCTGCAACCGTTGACGTATATGGCGCAATTCGGGGTCTCAATGCTCAATTTTACGGGCTGGAATGTGCTCATTTTGGCGGTCCTTTCCTTCACGGTGCCGCTTTTGAGCACGCTCGTGCCGCTCAAACGCTTCTTAAAAAAGCCCGTTGTGGAAAATATCACGGGGAAATGAGGTTTTGCGGCGGGGCGCCGCCC
>URMI01000029.1 GCA_900548845.1 uncultured Clostridia bacterium
GTGCTCTTCCGATCTAGCGGTCTATCGCAAGCGTATCGTGAACGTCGCGCAGGGTGAAGACGCCTTCGCCCGAAAGCCCGAAGGTCTTGGGCGAAGCGCCCGGCGTCAGGACGAGTTTATCGTAACGCTCCCGGTATTCCCCTTCGGGGGTGCGCACGGTGACGGTGTGCGCATCGCGGTCGATGGCAACCACTTCCGATCTGACGCGCACGTCGATGCGGAAGCGGTTTTGAAGGAGCGCGGGAGAGGCGACGGTGAGCGCGCTCTCCTCTTGGATGACCCCGCCCAGATAGTACGGAAGCCCGCAGTTCGCATACGAGATATTTTCGCCGCGCTCAAAGAGCACGATCTCCGCCTCTTCCGAAAGTCTTCTCAGCCTTGCCGCACAGCTCGCACCGCCCGCAACGCCGCCGATGATGACAACTTTCATAATTTCCTCCCAAAAAATCGCTTATATAACATGATAGCGCACCAGAGGCGCGCTGTCAAGATGTGCAGAGAAATTCATTTTATTTCACCCGTCTCTAAAAGGATGCGGGCAAGCTCTCTTGCCTCGGGCGGCGGAGAGAGCAGATCGCGCGGGTAGGGCGCGTCGATCGCAAGATCGCCGATGAGCCTCCCGCGGTGCAGCACGAGCGCACGCTCGGCAAGGAAAGCCGCCTCCTGCACGTCGTGCGTGACGAAGAGCACCGTTCCTCCTTCCTCTTCGCGGAGCGAGCGGACGAGCTCCATGAGCGCACGCTTTAAGGAAAGGTCGAGGGAAGAGAAGGGTTCGTCCATCAGAAGGAGTTTGTGCGGATACAAGAACGCCCGCGCAATGGAGACGCGCTGTTTTTCCCCGCCCGAAAGCTCGTACGGATAGGTTTTTTCCTTCCCCTTGAGCCCCACGCGGGCGAGCATCTCACGCGTTTTCTCCCCCATCCCCTTGGGAAGGACGAGATCGATATTTTCTTCCGCCGTCAGGTTGGGAAGGAGCAGCGCATCCTGGAAGAGATAGGAACAGTCTTCCCGCCGCTTAGGTCGTTTGCCCCCTTTGCCGTCGATCTCCCCTTCGAACGGGATGAGCCCCATGATGCAGCTTAAAAGCGTCGTCTTGCCTGCGCCGCTCTCGCCGAGCACCGCCGTGATCCTGCCCTCTTCGATCGTGAGAGAAAGATCGTCGAGCGCCCGCACGCTGCGGTATTGTTTGGTGACGTGCGAGAAGATCATCTGCGCCACCTCAAACAAAGTTTGGCAAGAAGCGCGCACAGCCCTTCGAGGAGAAATCCCAAAAGGACGGCGGCAAGCGTGAGCGCCAGAAGCCGCGGCATTTCCAGAAAGAGCTTGGCTTCCTGCATCATGCCGCCGAGGCTTTTCGCCGTCGAAGAGAGCACTTCGCCCGAGACTGCGATCTTGAGCCCCATCGAGAGGATCGCCCCCGCCTGCCCCAGAACGGAGGGCGCCGAAAGCGGCAGATACATCCTAAAAGCCTGCCTTGTTCTCTTTATGCCGTAGGCACGGGAGAGCGCGCCGTAGCTTTCATGCACTTCGTCCATCGCGGTGAGCGCCGCCGCATAGGCGGCGGGAAAGAGCACGAGCCCCGCAACGATGACGGGCGCCACCAACGGCGTCGTCCAGATGAGAAGGATGAGGATGACCGCCATCGTGGGGAGCGTGCGCAGGATGGAGATAAGCGGCGCGAAGAAGGAGCGGACGCCCCGGAAGAGCCGTGCAAGGAGAGCAAGCCCCACGCCCAAAACGATGGATGCGGCGAATGCGAGAAGCGTCCTTCCGAGCGTATTCAAAAGCGCACGCCAAAACGCTCCCTCTCCCAGCGTCTGGAAGAGAGAGGCGGCGGTCTCCGAAAAGGAGGGTAAAATGTAGTCGTTGGCGATGATGCGGAAGGCGACGATCCAGACGAGCCAGACCGCAATGAGCGCCGCGACAGAAAATAAGATGCGCTGTTTCAAAATGTTATGCGTTATAGAAGAAATCGTCGGAGACTGCCTTGGCGGCGGACTCGTTGACGGCAATGAGTTCTTCGAGGAAGGCGTTCACCCTCTCTTTGCACTCGCCGGAAGGCGAGAAGCGGACGGAGCAGTTCGCAATGACTTCTTTCGTCAGGTTGTTGGCGTTGAAGGAAGCGGTCATCCCCTCCGTGCGCACGCCGTCGAGCGCGGAGAGCACCGTCTCGGGCGTCACCGTTTCAAGATAAGTGCCGCTCTCTTCCATGTAGGAGAGCATCGCTTCCACCACGTCTTTGTCGGTCTCGTCCCCTTCGAGGACGGACTTTTTCGCGACGAGCACCGCCTGCGGATAGCCCTCGTCCCCGCCGTAGAGCGCCTGAAGATCGCCCGCCATGCGGAAGGGCTTTTGAGCGCTTGCCGTACCCTTGATCTTCGTGCTTGCTGCGGGTTCGGGGCAGAGATAGTAGTCGCAGCCTCCTGCGGGCGTGACGTTAGCAGGATCGAAGGCGATGAGATTGACCTTGTCCGCGGCTTTCTCGCCGTCGTTTCCGACGATCTGATAGTCGATATCGTAGTTGTTGAGCACGGCTTGCAGCGTGAGCCCGGGCACATTGGGAAGCTGCACCACCCCCACCGACTTGCCGACAAGCGTCGATAAATTATCGTTCGTCAGGTCTTCGTTGTCCTCTGCCGAGAGGAAGAAGAGATTGCCGTTCGTCACCGTGCCGAGCATCTTGTAGACCGTGCCTGTGCCGAGGACTTTGCTTGCAAGGTTGACGGGCAGGATGCAGAAATCTGCCTCGGGTTCGGCGCCCGTGACATAGGTCTGGATGGTCGAAGAATCGACGACGTGATATTCGAATGCATCGCTGCCGTCCTCGATGGCATTCACGAGGGCGAGCGCGGGCGCGCCGTCGGGCGCATAGACGGAATACGTTTTTGCGGGCGTATCGGTATTACCCGGATCGACGGGCGTATCGGGGTCGTTTTGGTTGCAGGCGGTCAAACCGAGTGCCGCGGCGCCGAGAAAAATTGCGCCGAGTGCAAGAGAGACAGGGTGTTTCATACAAGAACTCCTTTAATATTTGCTGAATAAAGTCTTGGCGCTCACGCCGGGAAGGCTGCCGATCTTGCCCGTGAGCGCGTTGATGACGCCGTTCGGCGCATCAAGGACGACACATAGCACCGAGACGCCCTTCTCGCGGTACGGGATACCCATCCTGCCCACGATATATTCCCCGAATTCGGAGAGATACCCGTTGAGGGCGGGCGTTGCGGCGCGGTCTTCCACGATGACGGAGAGCACGGCGATGCGCTTTTCTTCGGACATAAAAAGCCTCCTTCCCTGCGCGGAAAAGAGGCGAAAACGGCGCAAGACCTGCGCCTAAGCAGTTGATTTTCGGCTCTTTACGGTCAGAAAGACTCTTTCCGCTCAGATGCTCTTATCTTAGCATATTTTTGCGGAAAAAGCAAGGAAAAGCGCGGTGCTATGAAAAATTGCCGCATGGTTGCCGCGTTTGCCGCTCTGTCCGGAGCACGAAAAAGGAGCCGAGGTGTTTCGGCTCCTTCGCTGTTCTTTATGCGGATTTTTTGTAGACGAGGGTGGGCTTGTCGCCGTTCATCACGCACCCCTTGGTGATGATGACCTCCTCTACGTTGTTCTTGGTCGGGATGTCGTACATGACGTCCGTCATCAGCCCTTCGATGATCGTCCTCAACCCTCTTGCCCCCGTCTTCAAGCGGATGGCGGTGTTGGCGATCTCGCGCACGGCGTCGTCCTCCACGGTGAGCTTGACGCCGTCCAGCCCGACCAGCTTCTGGTACTGCTTGATGATGGCGTTTCTCGGCTGCGTGAGGATGTTGACGAGCGCGTCTTCGTCGAGTGCCTGCAAACTCACGACGATCGGGATACGGCCGACGAATTCGGGGATGAGGCCGAACTTGGTGAGATCCTGCGGCTTGACGTCGTCAAGGAGCGTATAGTCCACTTCGTTCGCACCCATCTTGACGTTGCCGCCGAAGCCGAGCCCCGCGTCGTCCTTGCGGGCGGCGACGATCTTGTCGAGCCCGACGAACGCACCGCCGCAGATGAAGAGGATGTTCGTCGTATCGATGCGCATGCAGTCCTGCTGCGGGTGCTTCCTGCCGCCCTGCGGAGGAACGTTTGCGACCGTCGATTCGATGATCTTCAGAAGCGCCTGCTGCACGCCTTCACCCGAGACGTCGCGCGTGATGGAAACGTTTTCGCCCTTTCTTGCGATCTTGTCGATCTCGTCGATATAGATGATGCCGTGCTGCGCCTTTTCAATGTCGTAGTCGGCGTTCTGGATGAGCTTTAAGAGGATGTTTTCGACGTCCTCGCCCACATAGCCGGCTTCCGTCAGCGTCGTCGCGTCGCACGTCGCGAAGGGAACGTTTAAGATCTTGGCAAGCGTTCTTGCAAGCAGCGTCTTGCCGCTTCCCGTAGGGCCGAGGAGCAAAATGTTGCTCTTTTCGATCTCCACATCGTCATCGTCCTTCTTCCCTTCTGCAAGCGAATTGATGCGCTTGTAGTGGTTGTAGACGGCAACGGAGAGAACGCGCTTTGCCTTGTCCTGCCCGATGATGTAGTGATCGAGCTCTTCCTTGATCTCGCTCGGCTTTTTGAGCGGGATCTTTTCCTGCGGAGAGGAAGAGGGCATCTGGTCGAGCATATCCTTGCAAAGTTCCACGCATTCGTCGCAGATGTAGATCCCGTCGGGACCTGCGATCAGCTTTTTCGTTTTGGATTTTTCTTTTCCGCAAAAAGAACAGCTCGGTTCGTATTTACCCATTTGATCCTCCCAATCAAAAAGTTATCTCTTATCGTACACGCGGTCGATGAGACCGTAGGCAAGAGCCTCGTCTGCCGACAGGAAGTTGTCTCTGTCCGTGTCGCGCTCGATGACTTCGAGGGGCTTTCCCGTATTCGCCGCAAGGATGCGATTGAGCTTGTCCTTGGTCTTTAAGATGTGTTCCGCGTGGATCTTGATGTCGCTTGCCTGCCCCTGCGCGCCGCCCAAAGGCTGGTGGATCATCACTTCGCTGTTTTTGAGGGCGAAGCGCTTCCCCTTTGCGCCCGACGAGAGCAGGAACGCCGCCATGCTCGCCGCCATGCCGATGCAGATGGTCGAGACATCGCACTTGATATAATTCATCGTGTCGTAGATCGCAAGACCCGCCGAAACGGAGCCGCCCGGGCTGTTGATGTACAGGCTGATGTCCTTGCCGGGATCCTTCGCTTCGAGGTAGATGAGCTGGGCGACGACCGTGTTCGCAACGGCGTCGTCGATCTCCCCCGCAAGGAAGATGATGCGGTCTTCGAGAAGGCGGGAGTAAAGATCGTAGCTCCTCTCGCCGCCCGACGTGCGCTCCACGACATAGGGAATGAGCACGTTTCTTTCCATTACTTGCTCTCCTCTTGCTTGATAATTTCGTTGTTTGCCTTGAGGAAGTCGAAGAGCTTGGTCACCTTGATATCCGACTCGATGTACTCGAGCTGGCGGGGATCCATCGTCTTCTTATACTCCTCAGCCTCTTTGCCGACGCTCTTTGCCTGTTCTGCAATCTTTGCGTCGATCTCTTCCTGCGTCGCTTCGATGTTTTCGAGCTTGATGATCTTTTCGACGATGAGCTGATGCAGTACGGTGCGCCTCGATTCCTCGTCGAAGGTGTGCATGTACGCCTCTCTCGTCGTGTTGAGGTACTTGAGATAGTCGTCGAGGCGGATGCCCTGATACATGAGGTTGTACTCAAGGCGCTGCAGGGCGAATTCGTTCTGCTTGTCGATCATGGCCTGAGGGATCTCTGCCTTGGCGCCCTTGGCGATCTCGGTGATGATGGAGTTCTCCGTCTCGTTGAGGGAACGGGAAGCGGCGTTGCGCTCGAGGCGCTCTCTCACCTTGGCGCGGTAAGCCTCCACAGAGTCGCTGCCCATCTTCTTTGCAAATTCCTCGTCGAGCTCGGGGCGGACTTTGCCCGTGATCTTGTGGAGCGTGACCGTGAAGACGGCCTTCTTGCCCTTGAGCTCTTCTGCCTGATAGTCTTCGGGGAAGGTGACTTCGATATCCCTCGTCTCGCCGATGTTCATGCCGACGACGCCTTCTTCAAAGCCGGGGATGAACTGGTGGGAACCGAGCGTGAGGTCATACCCTTCCGCGGTGCCGCCATCGAACGCCTTGCCGTCCATCTTGCCCGCAAAGTCGATGTTGACGGTATCCGTCATCTCTGCGGCGCGGTCCGTCACGTCTTCGTCCTTTGCAAGGCGCAGGCGGGTGTCCTCGATGTCCTTGTCGACGTCGGCGTCCGAAACAGTATATACGAATTCGGGGATCTTTATACCCTTGTAGGTCTCGATCTCAACGTCGGGCTTTACGGGAACTTCCGCGATGAGCACGACTTTCTCGTCGGAAATGTCGTCGACGGAGAGCGAAGGATCGCCGACTGCCGTGAAGTTATCCTTCTCCTTTTCGAGGATGGCGCCGTAGTGCTCGGCGTAAAGCAGATTGAGCGCGTCTTCATAGAAGAGGCCCTTGCCGTAGTACATTTCAAGGACGTTCTTGGGGACCTTGCCCTTGCGGAAACCGTTGACGGCGTACTTGCCGCGGTTCTGCCTGTAGGCCTCGTTGTTGGCGTTGTTCCACTCTTCGGGCGTGAAGGTGATGGTGACCTTGACGGTGCTCTTTTCTGCTGTCTCTACCTGGTAATTCATAAATAGCTCCTCATTTTTCCGACGGTGCGTTTTGTTGTTTCTGATCGGATATTTTTGCCTAACTATTTTAACATAACAGGGCGAGAAAGAAAAGCGTTTTTATTTACAATTTTGCTTTTTTCGGGTATAATGACTGCATAGAACAGCAAGGAGCGACCATGCAGGAGGCCCTATGCCGCAGGATACTTTCACCATACGACTTCTCGCCAAAGAGCTTTCCTCTTCCCTCCGCGGCGGACGCATCAACCGCATCAATCAGCCGGGGAAAGAAGAGCTCTCCCTTCTTATATACACGCAAAAAGGCACGTTGAAACTGACGATCAACGCGAATGCTGCCGATTGCGGGGTTTATTTCACGACGGACAACCCGCCCAACCCCTTGACCGCGCCCAATTTCTGCATGCTGCTTCGGAAGTATTTGCAGGGCGCGGAGATCCTGAGCGTGGAAACACCGGGGTTTGAGCGCATCCTCATCTTCCGCGTCTTGTGTTTTTCTGACTTTTCGACGGCGGAGAGGGAGCTGCGCGTCGAGATCATGGGCAAGTACTCTAACATCCTTCTGACGGAAAAGGGCGTCATTTTAGGCGCGCTCAAGACGACGACCATCGACGAAAACTGCCGGAGGGCGATCTTGCCGGGTGCCCCCTATCTTCCCCCCGCCCCGCAGGACAAGACGGACCCTTCCGATCTTCCCGCCCTTTATGCGCTGCTTTCTCCCCCTCTCCCCGAAGATCTTCCCCGCTTTCTCTTTCAGCATGTAGCGGGGCTCGCTCCCTGCACGGCGGAGCAGATCGTTTCGGGCTATCGGAGCGGCGATTTTGCTCAATATGTGCATGACGCCATCTTTTCGGACGAGATCGCTCCCTGCGTCGTGGAAAAGAACGGCGTTCCCGCCGACTTTTTTGCACGCTCTGTGGAGGGTGGCCTCCCCTTTGAGAGCATCTCGGCGGCGGAGCAGTACTTCTATGCGGGCAGGCGCAGGAAAAAGGGCTTCGACGAATTGCAACGCAGGCTCACTTCCGCCGTCTCTTCCGCCAAAAAGAAGCAGGAGAAGCGGCTCTCTCAGATCCTGGAAAAGCGCCGCCAGTGCGAAGGCATGGAGGAGGACAGGATCAAGGGAGAACTGCTCACCGCCAACCTCTATCGTCTGAAACAAGGGATGCGCTCCTGCGAACTCGAAAACTACTACGACGAAAAAGGCGGCACCGTAAAGATCGCCCTCGACGAACGGCTCTCCCCCGCCGACAACGCGCAGGCGTATTTCAAGCGCTACCGCAAACAAAAGCGCACGCTCGAAGCGCTCGCTCCGCAGGAGACGGAAGTGAAGGCGGAGCTCGACTATTCGCTGAGCCTGCTCGCCGCCATCTCCTCTGCCGACCGGATGGACGATCTCAAATGCCTCGAAGAAGAACTGCAGCTTGCGGGGCTTCTGAAACAGCCCGAGAAACGGCGCAAGCAGGCTGCGCCCGAATACCCCTTCCGCCGCTTTGAAAAGGACGGGTTTGAAATCCTGGCAGGGCGCAACAATCTGCAGAACGACCGTCTCATCCGCTCCTCCGCGCCCGATGATATCTGGTTACATGCGCAGAAGTATCACTCCTCCCATGTCGTCATCCGCACGAACGGCCGCCCCGTACCCGAGGAAGTGCTGCTCTTTGCGGCGGGCATCTGCGCGCGCTATTCGGACGCCGGGCAGGGCGGG
>URMI01000030.1 GCA_900548845.1 uncultured Clostridia bacterium
CCCTCGGCGTTGAGATCCTTGACGCGCGGCATCCTGAAATTTTTCAGCGCGTCCACGTCGCCGTTCGTCACATGCGCAAGCACCCGCCGTTCCACCTCGGGGGCATAGGCGGTCTCCCGCTCCTCTTCGCGGATGTCGAAGAGCGCCTCGGTGAGCTGCATATCGAGCGAATCTGCAAGCCGCCAGGTGCGTATCTCCCCTTCGAGCGCCGCGGGATCGAAGCTCTCCCCGCGCACGACTTCGGAAAGCACGCTCACGAAGCGGCAGAACTCCGCCGCCGAAACGGCAGGCATCATCAGAAGCGCCGCCTTGACGTTGGCAGGCGCAAAGAGGATGCCCGCGCTCCCCCGCTTGCCGCCGATGAGGGGGTGCAGTTCATAGGAAGGCCCCGCGATATACACCCCCTCTTCCGCCGAAAAGCAGGCGTAAAGTTCTCCCGAGCTCAGCTTCCTCACCTGCACCCCTTCCGTGCAGCCCGAGGCGACTTCCGCAAGAAAGCGCGCCCGCACGTTTTCATCCGCAAGATATTCCTCCTTGACGCCGTAGGCAAGCAGCCCCTTTTCCCCCATGACCCACACGGGAATGCCGCTCTTTTCGGCAAGATAGCGCAGCGTCAACTCAAACTTCATCATCCGCGTTTCTCCATCACACTTTTTGTGATATTATACCGCAAAATCGAAAAAAGTTCAAGCCTTTTTACCATTTTGGTAGAGATACTGACATACAACCCGCCCCGCTTGAGTTACAATACAGAAAAAAACGCAAAGAGGCGACCTATGAAGCAATTTACTTTCGATCTCACAGAAAAGACCGCTCCCTACCGCAAGCATTGGGAAATGAGCGTGGGCAGCTGCCACGCGGCGCTCGCCCTCCGCGAGGACTACCGCCGCCAGCTGAAGGAAGCGCACCGCCGCCTCGGCTTTCAATATCTTCGCTTCCACGGGCTGTTCTGCGACGACATGAGCGTTCTTTCCCGCTCCCTCTTTTCTTCGGAATATCTCCTCTCCTTCGTCAATATCGATAAGATCTACGATTTCCTGCTCTCCATCGGCATGAAGCCCTTCGTGGAGCTCGGCTTCATGCCCGACTGCTTAAAGAGCGGGAACGAGACCATCTTCCACTACAAGGCCAACATCACGCCGCCCAACGACCCCGGCCGCTGGGTATGGTTCATCAAGGAGTTCGTCTCCCACCTCATCGGACGCTACGGCCGCGACGAAGTGCGAACCTGGTACTTTGAAGTATGGAACGAGCCCAACCTCGACGGCGAAAACGGGCTTGCGGGCGGCAGGTTCTGGAGCGGCAATATGCAGGACTACTACGAACTCTACCGCATCACCGCAAAGGCAGTGAAAGAGGTCGATCCCCTTCTCCGCGTGGGCGGCCCCGCAACTTCCAACAACGCGCATATCCCCGATATGATCGCCTTCTGCAAGAAGAACGGTCTCCCGCTCGACTTTGTCAGCACCCATCACTACCCCACCGACATCGTGCTCGGCTACGGCGTCGAAGACAGCAAAAACTTCGTCAAAGAGTTCAACAGCACCGATAAGAGCGACCTCGACAAGATCCATAAGCTCTTAAAGCACTACATGACCTTCCAGGCGGACATCTGGGAGAAAGTGGACCGCGGCGTCCTCACCCAAATGGCAAAGCGCGCCCGCAGCGAAGCGGGGGATCTGCCCCTCTTCTACACCGAATGGAGCAGCCTCGCGGGCCTTGCAACGGACGGACCGTTCGGCGCTTCCTTCGTCGCCAAGACGGTGCTCGACAACATCGGCATCATCGACGGCTGTTCCTATTGGACGTTCTCCGATATCGTCGAAGAAAAGAGCATGGCAAGCATGGAATTTCACGGCGGCTTCGGGCTTACAACGCTGCACGGCATCCCCAAAGCCCCCTTCCGCGCCTTCGAGCTTTTACACCGCCTGCCCGAGGTCCGCTATGAAAAAACGCTTTCGGACGGCACCGTCGATCTCTATCTCTTCCCCGACGAAAGGGACAAGACGCTCAAACTTGTCGCCGTCAACCACAACTCGCTCATGCACGACATCAAAGAGGAAACCATCTCCTTGACATTGCAGACGGGAAATGCTACTCTCATGGAGAAGGCCGATCTTCACCGCGTGGACGAAACGCACGCCAACGCCCTTGCGGCATGGCTTGAAATGGGTTCTCCCACCTATCTGTCCGAAGCGCAGCTTGCTTCGCTCCGTGCGGCGTCCTGCCTCACGCGGGAGCAGCTCCTCCTCACCCTTGAAGGCGGTTCCGCCGCCCTCACCCTCACCCTTCCCCCGCAGGGAACGGCGCTCATTATTCTTTACTTCGCATCATGAATATTATTCTCACCGACGAATACTTCAAAGCGCGCGGCAGCGTCCGCGCCAAGCCCCCCGTGCCCGTGAAGGAGCTCTTCTCGGCACGCAACGACAGCGTCTGTTTCCAGCTGCTCATAGACACGGGCGCCCGCTGCATCCTGAATGCGGGCACATCCTCCGCGCTCACCTATGAAGCGGGGCTTTCCCGCCTGCGCGTCGCCGTCGACTCCCCCTTCCCCTGCACCGTGCGCACGGAAGGGTATCTCAAAGACGAAAACGGCGTCCCCTGCGCGGAGATCCTCTGGGAGAGCCCGCAAACCTACGAAGGCGGCCTCTTTGCCCCCGCGCACATCCTCATCGACGTACCCGCCGACGCAAAGCCGGGGCAGTACGCCGTCACCGTGCGCCTCTTCGAGGCGAAGGGCGCCCGCGGGGAGCGCAAAATCTTCGAAGAGACGCTCCCGTTCACCGTCTTCCCCTATGTCCTTCCCTCCCCGCAGCAGTGGCGCTGCCATCTCGATCTCTGGCAGCACAACAGCAACATCGCGCGCACCTTCGGCGTAGAGCCGTGGAGCGACGAACACTTCGTGGAGATGGAGAAGGTCATCGCGACGCTCTCCGACCTCGGTCAGAGATCCGTCACCGTCGT
Source organism: uncultured Clostridia bacterium (assembly GCA_900548845.1). Taxonomy (GTDB): domain Bacteria; phylum Bacillota; class Clostridia; order Christensenellales; family Borkfalkiaceae; genus Gallimonas. The sequence goes on from URMI01000030.1 coordinate 2,968, forward strand.
CGCGGGCGACTGCCCGTGGCGGGGCTGGGGGTGCTATCTTCTCAAAGATCACCCCGCCACCCTCTTCGAATATTCCATGATCTTCGTCCGCAGAGAAAAGGACGGCAGCTTTTCCTACGATTTTTCCGCGCTCAGGCGGTATATCGAGCTGTGCTTTTCCTACGGCATCCGCGGGGATATCACCGTGTACGGCCTCATGGGGATCTGGTCGCACATGCCCCTCTTCCCCGGGACAGCGCCCGAAGACTACCCCGAACAGGTGCTCATCCGCTATCTCGACGAGGCGGACGGCTGCTTCAAATATCTGAAAAAGACGGAGGATATCCTCTCCTACATCCGCGCACTGTTTTCCCTCTTCCGCGAGATGGGCGTCTTCCATCTTGTGCGCATCGGCGCGGACGAGCCCTCCGATCTCAACGCATACAACAAAAACGTTGCGCTCCTGCGCTCCGTCGCGCCCGATATCAAGTTCAAGATGGCGCTCGACAAGACGTCCGCCATCCAGACGTTCTCGCCCGACACGGACGACATCGCCGCCTCCTTCCCCTGCAGCTGCGAAAACCGCGCGCTCCTGCACAAGGTGAAAGAGGAAAACGAGAAGCGGCGCATCCTCTTCTACGCCTGCAATATCCCCAAAAACGAGCCCAACACGGTGCTCAGGAGCGAACTTTACGAGTGCACGGCGCTCGCCGCGATCGGGTATCTCTTCGGCTTTGACGGCTTCCTGCGCTGGGCGTACACCTGCTGGACGGAACGCCCCCTCGAAGACATCCGCTACAACAATACGGCGCTCCCCGCAGGCGATGTCAACTTCGTCTACCCCGCAAAGAACGGCGGCGTGCTCTATTCCGTCCGCTACTTTGCCTTAAAGCGCATGCTGCAGCTCATGGAAGCCATGCAGCTTCTAAGTGACCGCGGCCGCGGGCAGGACGTCGAAGCGGCGCTCCCCCTCATCCTCAAAAATACCGACGTCTCTTCCTACATGCAGGACGACTTTTTCACGAAAGAGGGCATCCTCTCGCACGATCCCGCCGACTACACGGCATTCCGCAAAACGCTCCTTCAGCTTCTCTCGGAGGAGGCGGACTGATGGCGCCCCTGCTCATCGCGCTCATCGTGCTTTGCTGCCTTTTGGCTGCGGGGGCGGTGTATCTGCTCCTTGCGCTTGAAGTGCTCCCCCGTTTTGCCGCAAAAAAGCTGAGGAGCGGCCCCGTCGACGAGACCGCCCTCTCCTTCCCCGAAGACTTCGATGAGCTCCGCGCCCGCGTCAGCGTGCAGCGCGATCTTCCCTACCCCTCGCGCGTTCCTTCGAACAAATTCGACCTCTATCTTCCGAAGGACGCCGACAAAGCGCAGCCCCTTCCCCTTGTCGTGTGGATCCACGGCGGCGGCTTTATCGCAGGCGAAAAGGAAGGCACCGAGAACGTGATGACCTGCCTTGCGGCGGCGGGCTATGCGGCTGTGAGCCTCGACTACCCCGTCGCTCCCGAACACCGCTATCCTGCGGCAATCAAAGCGATCGACGCCTTTTTCGCCTTCCTTCCAAAGCTTTGTGAGCGCTGCCCCGTCGATCGGGACCGCATCGTCCTTGGCGGAGATTCGGCAGGCGCCCAGCTCGCCGCACAATTTGCCGCAAAGGAGACGAATGCGGAGCTTCGCGCCCGAATGTGCCTTCCGCGCCGCCTTTTATCCCCGCTCAAAGGCGTTGCCCTCGTTTCGGGCCCCTTCGACCTTCCCGGCCTCCGCCGCTATGCGAAGGCGCACGATAAAAAGTTCCTGTTTCTCGTCGATCTCTGGGGCAAGGCGTATTTCGGCAAGCTCTTCTGGCACAGGAGCCGCGCGGCGAACGAGACGCTCATCGCGCCGCACGTCACAAAAGACTTCCCGCCCGCCTTCCTCACCGACGGCAACGAGGGCAGCTTCGAAGTGCAGAACCGCGCCTTAGGCGAAGCGCTGCGCCGTAAAAACATCCCCGTCCGAGAGCTCTACTTCGAAAGGGAGAGCGGCGCCGTTCCCCACGACTACCTCTTCCGCCTCGCGGAAGCGTCCGCAAAAAAAGGGCTTTCCGCCCTTCTCAGCTTCCTTCACGAGGCATTTTCCTCTTAGCCTATTCTTCATTCTCCCCCCTATCAAGGAGCCCCGCATCGCCGAGGCTCCGTTTTTTACCTCTCCCCCCACCGAATAGCCAAGCAGACGCAAAAGCCATCGGAAGTTTCATCCGATGGCTCTTACGGCAGAATTGATTTTGAAAATTTACTTCGGAAGCTGCACTCTTGCACCCGTTCGGCCTTTCCTTTGCAGGAACGCACCATCGCAAGCCAAAACGGTCCGCCTTCATAAAATTACAGATTTTCCTGAAAGAAGCGTTCCAGCTTGTCGAAGGGAATGCGGTCGGTGCGGTCGTAAAGGTCAATGTGCTCGGCATCCTTCACGACGTACAGCTCTTTGGGCTCCCTTGCAGCCGCATAGACGTTTTCACTGAAAAATTTGGAGTGCGCCCTGTCGCCTACCAAAAAAAGGACGGGGCGAGGGCTGATCTCATCCACGAAAGCAAGCAGTTTGCTGCCCAGCATCGAAAGAACGCTCGTCGTCGTAAAGCCACCCCTCGCCTCGGGATGATGCCCTCTCTTCACCGCATAAAAGCGCAGCCATTCGGCATCGGGCTCGGGCACGCCCTGAGGAACGCTTTCCATTGGCTCTTCGGGGAAACTCGGGAGGTACTCGGGCTGACCCTTTTCATAGTCCTCCCAGCGCTTTTCCGCAAGTGCTCTCTTTGCCGCGGCGATCTCTTCAGGCGATCGGCCCAGCCGTACCGCATCCGTCATCACATACATAGACGCGGTCGCCACCGCCTTGATGCGCACATCCGTCTGTGCCGCGGCGAGCGCAAATCCGCCCGAACCGCAGATACCGATGGCGCCGATCTTTTCCCTGTCGACAAAGGGAACTTTGACCCCCAAAAAGTCGACGCAGGCGCTGAAGCTTTCCGTGAACATTTCGGGCGAAGAGGTATGGCGCGGTTCGCCGCCCGATCCGCCCATGAACGGCTGATCGAACGTAAGCACGACAAACCCGCGCCGAGCAAGCTCGTTGGCGTACACGCAGGGACCCTGTTCCTTTACGCCGCCGTAGGGTGCGCCGATGATGACAGCAGGATACTTCTTCCTTCGATCTAAGTCCTTTGCCGTGTACAGATCGCCCGCCAATGCGATCCCGAAGCGGTTATAAAAGCGCACGTGCTGCCGCCCGACCTTTTCGCTCAGTTTTGCAATGTAACCGTATGACATATTTTTGCCTCCTTGAATTTTGTCAATCTTCTTGCAAGCTCAGCCGAACCTGCATATCACCCGTTCCCAACAGCGCAGCAAGCTCCGCAGAAGAATATCCTTCGATGCGCCCCAACCGCGTATAGGACCATGTATTACTGCCATAAAAGATGACGATCTGACCGCCCTGATAGAGCATGACGTCGCCGGGTTCGGCAGCTATCCGGCTATCCTCTGCGGGCAGTGTATGCCCGAGGCTTCCGACCTTTTCGAATCCGCCGTAGTCGCGCGCGGTATAAACGATATCGCTCTCTTGCAAAAGCGAGGCAAGGGCGCGCGGCATCTGTATCGGCAAGCGATATTGTAAGCGCATTTCCGTTGATGTGAAGATACATCTCCGTCTCCTTCTCATGTTCGTCGTCTCCCGGTTGCTCTTCGGGCAGGTCGGGAGTATTCGGGATATTCGGCTCTTCCGGCTGAACGGGCGGGGCCTGCGTTCCTTGACCACCCTCAGAGAAAATGCCGTTTGGCCCGCAAGCCGAAGCAAACAGCGCAAGGCAGACGACAAGAAACACTGCAAAGACACTCTTGAAAATAATAGACTTCATGTTTGCCTCCTGTGTTCGCTTTTCGATATATACTTTAGGTGAATTATATCGGCGGTTCCATGCTTGACTTCTATAGATCGGATCTGATATACTTGATACGGGAGGCAAGAAAATGGAACTTTTGCAGATGAAATATTTTCTCGCCGTTGCGCGGGAAGAAAGTATTTCCCGTGCGGCGGACTTTTTGTACATCACCCAGCCCAGCCTCACGCGGCAGATCCAGAGCATGGAAAAAGAGGTCGGACAACAGCTGTTTGTGCGCGGCGGAAAGAAGATGCGGCTGACCGAAGCGGGGCTGCTTTTAAAAAAGCGCGCGGAGGAGATCCTGGCGCTCTACGAAAAGACGGAGAGCGAACTCATCCATCCGCAGCAGTCGGTAAGCGGCAACGTGTATCTGGGCGGAGGAGAAAGTCACGCCATGCAGCTCCTTTTGGATATCGCAAACGAAATGCGGACACAATATCCCAACATCAAACTGCACATTTACAGCGGAGATATTTCCGATGTATGCGAGCGGCTCGACAAGGGGCTCATCGACTTTGGGCTTGTCATCCAACCTGCCGATCTCACAAAGTACGAAAGCATCCGCCTTCCTGCGCTGGAGCGATGGGGACTGCTGATGAACAGGAACCATCCGCTTGCGCATAAGGAGACGATCTCTCCGCAGGATCTTGTCGGGGTATCCGTCTTTCAGTCCCGCCACACACTCCCCAAAAGCGCTCTGACCGAATGGTATAAGGATGTTGCCGACCAAATCGACTTCATCGGCACCTACAACCTTATCTACAACGCGGCGCTTGCGGCAAGATCGGGTTACGGCTGTGTGCTGACACTCGAAAAGCTCGTTAACACTTCGGGCGAGAGCGAACTGTGTTTTCGTCCGCTCGATCCGCCGCTCACGGCACATCTTGACGTTGTCTGGAAAAAGTATCAGATCTTTTCGCAGGCAGCAACCATCTTTTTGCGATACTTGCAGGAGAAGTTCTCCTCCTGCAAAGAGAGATAAAATGCAGTTTGCTCTTCGTGTGTCCCGATTGTTATCTATATTGTAACATGACTTACTTATAATAGCAAATGCCTATTTTACATAGTCTTCTATACGCATAAAGCATAACGGAGCCCCGCATCGCCGAGGCTCCGTTTTTTGCACTTTATGCAATTTTTTCACTTTTTTACAAAAGCCCCCGCGGGGATGCGGGGTTTTCAATGTTTTTTATCCAATATTCATCTCTTCCAGCAGCCTGCGGGCGATGATCATAGAACCCGTGTCGCCGGGGTGAACGCGGTCCCAAGAAATTGAAATGCCGGAGCGGTGCTGTAAGAATTTATCGAACGCCGCCTGCATGTCCACAAATCTGAGCCCGCGGCGATCGGCGACCTTCTTCATCACGGCGGCGTATCGCTCCGTCATCTGCCGCATCGCGTCCGTCCTGTTCCCCTCCATGAAGAAGGGCGAAACGAACACAAACTCGCGCACCTCTTTGGACCTTTCCGCCATTGTTTCGAGGTTGCGCTCATATTCTTCCAAAGAGACG
>URMI01000031.1 GCA_900548845.1 uncultured Clostridia bacterium
GCTCTTCCGATCTGGGAGATCGGGAAGGTCAACGCGCTTTTATGTACCCCCTATTTCGTGCGGGGGGTAGCGGAACACGGCAGGGCGGTGGGGCGCACCTACGGCTTCCCGACCGCCAATCTCCGCCTTCCTTCGGGCAAATTCCCCTTGAAAGAGGGCGTGTATGCGGCGCGGGCGCGGCTTGAAAGGGGGGAGGAATACCCCGCCATCGTCAATTTCGGGCCCTGCCCCACCTTCGGGGTGGAAGCGCGCAAGACGGAAGCGCACCTTGTGGGGTTTCAAGGCGACCTCTACGGCGAGGAAGTGACGCTCTTCCCCGTCAGGCTGCTGCGCCCCGTCCGAAAATTTCAAAGCAAAGAGGCGCTCGAAAAGCAGCTCGAAGCCGACCGCACGGCGGCGCTCGGACTCGTCGGCGCAAAAGAGGAGAAATGATATGATCAAATTCGGCCCCAGCGGCAATTCCGAAAGCTTTTATCAGGAAGGCTACGAGCACACCGAAGAGGCGGCGCATTACTGCAAAGAGCGCGGCCTCGACTGCTTCGAATATTCCTTCGGCCGCGGCGTGCGCATGGGGGAGGAGAAGGCGCGCTCCATCGGCAGCACCTTTCAAAAGGAGGGCGTCGAGCTCTCCGTCCATGCGCCCTACTTCATCAACTTTGCAAACCCCGACGACGAGATGGCGCAAAAGTCCTTCGGCTACGTCCTCGACAGCGCCAAGATGGTGCGGCTGATGGGGGGAAAGCGCGTCGTCTTCCACCCCGCGGCGCAAGGGAAGGACGAGCGCTCCGTCGCCGTCATGCGCTGCGTTGACAGGCTGAAAGTACTGCGCGACTACATCTACCTCAACGGGATGCAGGACATGATGTTCTGCCCCGAGACGATGGGCAAGCTCGCGCAGATCGGCACGCCTGAGGAGATCGCGGCGTTTTCGGCTATCGACCCCGTCTTCACGCCCTGCATCGACTTCGGGCACGTCAACGCCCGCACGCAGGGGAGCCTAAAGACGGCAGAGGACTACCGCCGTCTCCTCGAAGGCTTTCTGGATGTTCTTGGCTACGAGCGCATGAAGCACTTCCATGTGCATTTTTCCAAGATCATGTACGGCGCGAAGGGGGAGATCAAGCACCTTACCTTCGAAGATAAGGTGTACGGCCCCGAATTCGAGCCGCTCGCCCGCGTCCTTTGCGATCTCAAGCTCGAGCCGTATATCGTCAGCGAGTCGGACGGCACGCAGGCGGAGGACGCCGCCGAGATGAAGCGCGTCTATCTCGCCGCGGCGGGGAATTGACTTTTGGGCGGGGAACGGCTTTTCGGCGCTTCAAAAGCGGGCGTTTTGCTTGCAGAAGGGGCGCGGTCCGGGCGCGTTTTGAGCGCAAATCGCGGCGGAAGGGGCAAGAAAATCTCAAAAAGCATTGACTTTGTCTCACCGCTTTGTTATAATAAAGCTATGTTGGAAGAAAAACTCAGGCGTATTTTTGAGGCATCGGGCGCGGACGCGCTCTTTGTCGAGGCAGATTTCCTGCGCAGATACCTCACGGGATTTTATTCGACGGACGGCTTTGTCATCCTCGACGGGGAGCACTGCCGCTACGTTGCCGACCTCCGCTACTTCGAAGCGGCGGAAAAGGCATTGAAAGGTAGCTGCATCGAGGTCGTCGAGGGCTCCTACAAGGAAGCGATGGAGCTTCTGAGCGCCTATAAGACGCTCGGCGTTCCCTATCCTTACACCGACCTTGCGCGTGCGGAAGAGCTGAAAAAGAAGGGCTTTGCCCTTGTGGACTGCATGCCCGCCTTAAAGGACGCGATGCTCTTCAAGACGGAACAGGAGCTCTCCCTCATCCAAAGGGCGTGCACGATCGCAGAGGACGGGTTCCTTGCGACGCTGCCCGAGATCAAAGAGGGCATGACGGAATCGGAAGTCGCGGCGCTGCTTGAATACAACATGAGAAAATTCGGCGCGAGCGGCACTTCTTTTGAGACGATCTGCGCCTTCGGGGCGGGCGCGAGCGTGCCCCATCACGAGACGGGGGATGTGAAGCTCAGATTCGGCGATCCCATCCTCATCGACTTCGGCTGCAAGGTGGAAGGGTACTGTTCGGATATCACGCGCACCTTCCTCTTCGGCGACGATAAAAAGCACGAAGACTTCAAGCGCGCCTACGCACAAGTGCTGAAAGCGCACGAGCTCGTCAAAGAGAAGCTCACTTCGGGCATGACGGGCAAAGAGGCGGACGAGATCGCCCGCGGCTCGCTGCGGCAAGCGGGGCTCGATAAACTCTTCACCCATTCTCTGGGGCACGGCGTGGGGCTCCTCATCCACGAATTCCCCCGCCTTTCGCCCGTGAGCGAAGAGGTGCTTTTAGACGGCATGGTGTTTTCGGACGAGCCCGGCATCTACGAAGCGGGCGCGTTCGGCATCCGCATCGAAGATACGGTGTGCCTCAAAGAGGGCAGGGTGCATTCCTTCATGGGCAAGACGGAGAGAGATCTCCTCATTCTGTAAGAGCATAAATTTTAGATAAAACAAGGAGAACGAATTATGGCACAGATCATGGCAGGCGACATCAGAAAGGGCGTTACCTTCGAATACAAGAGCGGCGTTTACACCGTGACGGAATTCCAGCACGTCAAGCCCGGCAAGGGCGCGGCGTTCGTCCGCTGCACGCTCAAGAACGTGGTGACGGGGCAGGTGCTCTCCGACGAGACCTTCAACCCCACCGCGAAGCTCGAGACGGCGCAGGTCGAGACCAAGAAGATGACCTATTCCTACACGGACGGCGAGTTCTACTACTTCATGGACGACGAGTTCAACATGACCCCTCTCAACTTCTCCCAGGTCGAGGACGCGCTCCGCTACATCCGCGAGAACGACACCGTCACCGTCAAGTTCCTCTACGGCAGCGCATTCTCCGTCGAGCCCGAAAACTTCGTTGAACTCAAAGTCATCGAAGCAGAGCCCGGCGTGCGCGGCAACACGGCGACCAACGTCACCAAGGCAGCCAAAGTCGAAACGGGCGCGACCTTCCAGGTCCCCATGTTCGTCAACGAGGGCGACACCATCCGCATCGACACCCGCACGGGCGAGTACATGGGCAGAGTCTAAGCATGAAATTTGTGGCACAGCGCGTCGCCTCCGCGGCCCTGTGTGTGAGCGGTGAGCTCGTGTCCGAAATAGGGCGCGGGCTCGTCGTCTATCTCGGGGTGAAAGCGGGCGATAACGAAAAACAGGCGGAAAAGGCGATGGAAAAAGTCGCTCTTCTTCGCGTCTTCGAAGACGATGCGGGCAAGATGAATCTCTCCGTCCGCGACGTAAAGGGAGAGGTGCTGCTCGTTTCGCAGTTCACCCTCTACGGCGATGCCAAAAAGGGCAACCGCCCCTCTTTTTCCGAGGCGGAGCGCCCCGAACGCGCCGACGCTCTGTATGAGCACGCCGTCTCTTATCTCCGCTCTCTGGGCGTTCCCGTCAAGACGGGCGTCTTCGGCGCGGATATGCAGATAGAGCAGCACAACGACGGGCCCGTAACGATTATTTACGAGTGCTGAGAGGGGCGAGAAAGATCTTCTGCGCAATACTTTGTCGAACTGCGGCAACTTTCGGTCACTTACGTCTTAGTAAGCTCCCTCAAGTTTTCCTCGTTCTCCTCGTCTTGCTTGAAGCTTTTTCTCGATGAAGAGCCTTGTAGAGGAAGATTTTCTTCGCAATACTTACTTATGAACATCCAATTTCTCGGGACGGGCGCGGCGGAGGGCATCCCCGCGCTCTTTTGCAACTGTAACTTCTGCCGCTCCGTCCGCTTGCGCGGCGGCAAGGCGGTGCGCTCGCGCGCGCAGGTCCTTGTAGACGGCGAGCTCAGCATCGATTTCCCGCCCGATGCGTTCTATCACGGGCTGGGGGCGGGCGTCGATCTCTCTGCCGTCCGCTATCTTCTTGTCACGCACTCCCACTGCGACCATTTCTACGCGCACGACTTTGTGCTGCGCGGCTATAAATATGCCAAAAACATGACATCGCCCGCCCTGCACATTCTGGGCAATGCGGATGTTCTCAGCGTCTTTTCCGAGAGCGTCCGCCGCGAGATGCGCCCCGAAGTGGAAAACACCTTCTCCTTCACCTGCCTGAAAGCGTTTTCGCCCGTTTCCTTCGGCGACTGGACGGCGCACCCCTTAAAGGCGATGCATTCCTCTTCGGAACCCTTCGTCTTTTTTCTCGAGGGGAAGGGCAAGCGCATCCTGCACCTCACCGATACGGGCCCGCTGCCCGAGGAGAGCTATTCCTATCTCGGGCGGGCAGGCGCTCCCTGCGATCTTGTGACGCTCGACTGCACCTTCCTCTATGACGATGCGCCCCACTCCGCGCGCCACATGGGCGTGAAAGAGAACGCCGAACTCTTGCGGCGGCTGTGTGAAATGGGGCTTGTGGACGGGCATACGAGGGCGGTCATCACCCACTTTTCGCACAACAGCGAGCCGACGGAGGAAAAGCTCCGCCGCGCGGAAGGAGAGCTGGGCGTCATCGCCGCCTACGACGGGTTGACTATTTCGATATAACAAGCGCGAAAAGCATTCATCCCGCAATCCTGTGTCGAGCTTGCGGGCGACTGCTTTCCGAAGTACCCCTCCCCAAAAAAAACATCAAGGAGCCCCGTTATGCTCACCCTCTATCTTGCCGATCTCGACGGCACGCTGCTCTCGCCCGCGCAGACGGTGAGCGAGCGGACGAGAGAGACGCTCAACGCGCTCCTTAAAAGAGGCGCGCACATCTCCTATGCCACGGCGCGCTCGCTCGAAACCTCTTCCGCCGTCACGCGCGGCATCCGCTTTTCCGATCCCGTCATCCTGCACAACGGCGCGGTCGTCTCCGACCCCGTGCAAAAAAAGCCGCTCGCTGTCGCTCGCTTCTCCGAAGCAGAAAAGAAGGAAATTTTAACGGCGTTTCTTGCGAACGGGCTGTTCCCCGTCACATACTCCTTCCTTGCGGGCAAGAACCGTTTTTCCTATTTTTGGGAGCGCAGCGGGGAGGAGCAGCGGGCGTTCATCGCAACACGCACGGGGAGCGCGGCGGGCAGCGAACGCGCCCGCGAACTTTTCTCCGCCGACGGCATTCTGGACGGCGACGTCTTCTATTTTGCCTGCCTCGGGGAAAAGGAAAGGCTTCTGCCCGTCTGTGAGGCGCTTCACGCCCGCTACCGCTGCTTCTTCGCGCCCGACATCTACCTCAAAGCGCAGTGGCTGGAAATCGTCAAAAAGGACGTGAGCAAGGCCTCCGCCGCCCTGGCGCTCAAAGCGCGGCTGGGCGCGCAAAAGCTCGTCGTCTTCGGCGATGCGGAGAACGACATCCCCCTCTTCGAAGCTGCCGACGAGAGCTATGCCGTTTCCAACGCCGTGCCTTCCTTAAAAGAGCGGGCGACGGCAGTCATCGGCAGCAACGAGGAGGACGGCGTCGCAAAAAAATTGGCGCAGCTCCTCGGGTGAGAGGCTGCGCCGCAAACGTTTCGGCGTTTATTCCCGTTCCTCGGGTGAGGGGCGGGCTTTTTTCGTGCGCTTTTGGCGGCGTTCGAGGGCGAACAGCCCGGCGCGCGAAGGCTTCTTGACAAAGAGGACGAGGACGGGCACGAGGAAGCAGAGGGTGCCTACAAGATTGCAGATGAGATCGCTCATTGTGTCGATAAGGCCCGAGCCGCGCGGTTCGGTCACCTCCCAATTCCCGTTTTCGAGCTGCCCCACGACGCCGTTCTGCCAGCGCTGGTTGTTGTAGCCGCCCGGCATCAGGCTGTCGACGGAGTATTCGAAGACCTCCCACAAATACCCCACGGCGAGCGAAAAGAGGAAGGCGAACAGGGCGACGGCGACCGCCTTCCCTGCGCCTTCGGGCATGTCTTTTAAGATCAGCGTCCCGAACGAGAGCCCCACGATGGAAAAGAGCGGGCCGCTCAGTGTGTGCAGCAGCTTATCCCAGAAGGGGACATAGCCGTAAAGCCCGTATAAGTTTCCGCCGCACAGCGCGGCGACGGCAAACGCCATGAGGGAGACTTCGAGGGCGAGCGGGAAGCGGATGCGGAAGAGAAGCTCCACCAAAAAGACGGCGGCGATCATGGCGATGCAGAGCACGGCGTACCACAGGCGGCGCACAAGCTCCCCCTTTGCAAAACTGCCGCCTAAGAACATGCAGACGGTGAAGACGACGCCGCCGATGAGGATGAGCGCGCAGACTGCCATGGAGACGATCAGAACGCGTTTTCTCGTTTGTGCGGATGCGGAATGGGTCATGCTAAGCTCCTGAAATAATGTTCTCCATGATATTATAGCCCGAATTCCCCGCTCCGTCAACCGCCCGCCTCCCGAATTTGCGTTCCGCCGCGGGGAAATTTCCTCAAAGCAGTTTACATTTTCCCGAAAATGCAGTAAAATGGGGGTAAAATCGGGGAAAACCACTAAAATAGCGCACAAAGGAGGGGCATCATGAAGATCTTCGAACGGCTCAGGCAGCTGTTCCTTCGAAAAAAGCCGCCCGTGCGCTTAGGCATTGCCCTCGGCAGCGGCGGCGCGAAGGGCATGGCGCACCTCGGGGCATTGAAAGCCTTCGAAGAGGCGGGCATCACCTTTTCCTTCGTCGCGGGCACGTCCATCGGCGCGGTCGTCGGGGCGCTGCTCGCAAAGGGGTATTCCGCGGAGGACATGCGCCGCATCGTGGAAGCGGTCAACCGCAGGGAATTTTCCAAAAACCTGCGCCCCTTTGCCGACCTCTCCTTTGCGGAACGCTTCCTTGAAAACTATCTCGAAGGCGACTTTACGACGCTCCGCCTTCCCTTCGCCGCCTGCGCGACGGACGGGAAGGACAACCGCCTCGTCGTCCTGAGAAAGGGGAAGCTTGCCCGCGCCGTCACGGCGTCCTCCGCCATCCCGCCCCTCTTCAAGGCGGTGGAACTGGACGGGCGCGAACTGTACGACGGCGCCTTCACGAACGCCATCCCCACCGACGTATGCCGCGCGCTCGGCGCGGAATTTGTCATCGGCATCGACCTTGCCGCCTTCTCCAGGCCCGAAGAGGAGAAGGGGCGCTTCACCCGCCTTCTGGGCAGCGCCTTGACGCACATCCAGCCCGTTCACTACACGAAGGACCAGCGCGAACGGGGCTGTCAAAACGCCGACTATATGCTGCGCCCGCCCATCGGGGCGTTCCGTTCCACCGATATTTCGGAGGCGGCGATGGAAGAGATGTACACCCTCGGCTATGAGGAGGCCAAACGATGCATGGAGGAGATCAGGGGCGCGATACAAAGCTTCTCGAAGGGGAAGAACGCGAAAAAGCCTTCCGAAAAGAACAGCGGCTGAAACAGCTCAAACGGGCGCTGCCCGCCCTCTGCGTCCTGCTCCTGATTGCAGTCATCGCGCTCGTGCACATGTTTGTGCCGCTTACTTCCCTTCTGCCCGCCTACAAGATAGCGGCGCGGGAGGAAGGGGAACTCCGCGTCCACTTTCTGGACGTCGGGCAGGGGGACTGCACCATCGTCGAATTCCCTTCGGGGGACGCCGTCGTCATCGACGCGGGCGACGGCAGCTTTACAAACCGCAACCACACGGTGCGCTATCTGAAGGCGCTCGCGCCGAAGAGGCTCACGATGATCTTGACCCATGCCGACGCCGACCATTACGGCGGCTTCGAAGCGCTCATAGAAGCGTTCAGCGCGGATACCGTTTATCTGCCCGCCTACGGGGAAGGGACGCCCGAATACGCGGCGCTCCTCAAAGCCGTTGAAAAGAGCGGCGCGAAGATAGATACCATGACGCGCTACGACGTCATCAGAGACAGTTCGGGCGCCTATCTTGCCTGCGTTTCGCCGCGCAGGTCGGACGAAGAGGAGGGGAATGAAGCGTCTTCCGTCCTCTATCTGCGCTATGAGGGCGTGGGCGTCATGCTGGCGGGGGATATCTCCGCCGCCGTGGAGCGCCGCCTCGTGCGGGAGAACGCGCTCATGGAAGGGCTCTTCGACAGCGGAGAATGCCGCGTGCGCCTCGAGGAAACGGATATTTTGAAACTTTCCCATCACGGGTCGGCGTCCTCGAATACCGCGGAATGGCTCGCGCTGCTCTCGCCCGAGAAAGCGGTCGTCTCTTGCGGGAAGGGAAACAACTACGGCCACCCTGCGCCCGAAGCGCTTGCCCGCGCCGAGGCCGTCGGGGCGGAAGTATTCAGAACGGACGAGCTGGGCGATATCGTCCTCTCCGTTAAGGGCGGAGAATATCGCCTCTCATATACTGTAAGGGAATAATAGGGGCCCGATCAAAAGCGCGTGTTTTGCCCCGATACTGCGTTAAGGCCCTTGACCGTGC
>URMI01000032.1 GCA_900548845.1 uncultured Clostridia bacterium
GCCCTCGTGCCCGAACTCATCGGCGGTTCTGCGGACCTCGCTCCCTCCAACCTCTCCGATATGAAGAATACCGATGCCATCACCTACGGCGATTTTGCTCCCGGCCACTATGAGGGCAGGAACATGCACTTCGGCATCCGCGAGCACGCAATGGCTGCCATCACCAACGGCATGCAGCTGCACGGCGGCCTCCGCGCTTATTGTGCGACCTTCTTCATCTTCTCCGATTACTGCAAACACGCCATCCGCCTTTCGGCGCTCATGAATATCCCCGTCGTCTACATCCTGACGCACGACTCCATCGGCGTCGGCGAGGACGGTCCGACGCATGAGCCCGTCGAACAGCTCATCGCGCTCCGCTCCATCCCCAACATGAAGGTGTATCGTCCCGCAGACGGCAAGGAGACGGCGGCGGCGTGGATCTCCGCGCTCACGGGTACCGCGCCCACCGCGCTCGTGCTCACCCGTCAGAACCTGCCTCAGTACGAAAACAGCGGGCTTGCGGCATTGAAGGGCGCATACGTCCTCGACGACTGCGACGGCACGCCCGACGTGCTGCTGCTCGCTACGGGCTCGGAAGTCGAGCTTTGCGTCAAGGCAAAGGCGCAGCTTGCGGAAGAGGGCATCAAGGCGCGCGTCGTCTCCATGCCTTGCTTCGAAGAATTTGAGAAGCAGTCCGACGAGTATAAGGAGAGCGTCATCCCCTCCGCAGTCAAGGCGCGCGTATGCGTCGAAGCGGGTTCCCCTTACAGCTGGTATCAATACGCGGGCGACAAGGGTGAGATCGTTGCCATGAGCACCTTCGGCGCGAGCGGCCCTGCTCCCCTGCTCTTCAAGCAGTTCGGCTTCACGGTCGAAAACGTCGTCGAAAAGGCAAAGAAGAGCCTTGCAAAGTAAAAAACGGGTAAGGCGCGGCGCTTCGCCGCGCCTTATTTTATCTTGGAGGACATCATGGAACTCAAAGACATCGAACAATTGTATCTGCATCGCCAGAGCTGCCGCGCTTTCGATCCGGACAGACCCGTTTCGGATGAGCTTTTAACGGAGATCTGCCGCCTTGCTCTCCTTGCGCCCTCTGCCTGCAACAGCCAGCCGTGGAAGCTCCTTGCCGTCACGGGAGAAAAAGCGAAAGCTCTCGCGGCGGGCGTGCAGGACCTTGGCATGAACAAATTCGCATCCGACGCCCCTGCGTTCGTCGTCGTGCTCGAAGGCACGGGCAACCTTTCGGCGACGGTCGGGAGCCGCTTCAAGAACACCGACTTTCTGCACAACGACATCGGCATCATGACGGCGCATCTCGTGCTCGCCGCCGACGCGGCGGGGCTTTCGACCTGCATCCTCGGCTGGCGCAGCGAAAAGAAATTGCGCGAAATATTGGGACTGCCCGAAAAAGTGCGCATCCCCCATATCGTTGCCGTCGGCTATGCGGCGGAAGGATATGAGATCCGCGAAAAGAAGCGTAAGTCTCTCGAAGATACCTTTTCTCTTGTCCGCTGAGCGCAAAACGGCCTTAAAAAACGCACTCTACTCTCAGTAGAGTGCGTTTTTTATGCAATAGAACGAACAAAGAAAGACATAGAGCCGCCTTTTAAAGGAATAGGTTGAATTTTGCGCGGAAGAAGGATAAACTAAAGATGTCAGCGGGCAGGTGCGTGCAGGCGCGCCTCCCGAAATAGCAAAGATCATGGAGGGTCATATGGCTTCGTTTGAGATCATCGTAGATTCTGCGGCAAACATCCCCGCCGCGCTTCGCAAGGAACACAACATTTCCGTTATCCCCTATCACTATCTCGTCGACGGCGAGGAACGCCTCTGCTTCGATGAGAACGTCCCCTTTGAGGAGACTGCAAGGCAGCTCTATGACGATATGCGCGCGGGTGCCGACGTCAAGACGTCTCTTCTTTCCGAGGAACATATCGCAGAGGCGCTCATTCCCGTGCTGGAAGCGGGCAAAGACGTCTTCCTTCTCCTCATCTCTTCGGGGGTGAGCGGTACCTATCAGCAGGCAGTCAGAGCCGCCGAGGAACTGAAAGGGCGCTATCCCGAGCGCAAGATCGAGGTCGTCGACAGCAAGAACGCCTCCATGGGCGAAGGCACGATCGCGCTTCGCGTCGCTTCGCTCCGCGACATGGGCGAAAGCCTCGAAGCCTGTGCCGAGTGGGCGCGCGTCAATGCCTATAAGGTGAACAGCTATCTCACGGTGGGCGATCTCAAATATCTCAAGCGTACGGGGCGCATCTCGACGACGCTTGCGATCGCGGGAACGCTGCTCAATATCAAGCCCGTGCTCCGCGCGGACGGCAGCACCAATGCCAAGATCGTCTTCGAAGGCCGCGAGCACGGCAGAAAGAAGGCGCTCATGGCGCTCGCACGCAAGTACAGCGAACGCGTGGACGACGTTTCCGCGCCTGTTTTCATCACGCATGCGGACTGCGAGGAAGACGCCCAAGCGCTTGCCGATATGCTGCGCGGCATGGGGGCTTCCAACATCGTCATCGAGTATTACGACCTCTGCACGGGTTCGCATGTCGGCCCCGGTACCGTTGCCCTCTTTTTTACGGGCAAAGACAGGCGCCGCGACAACGATGCATTCGAAGCGGCTCCCGCAGGCGCGCCCGTCCCCTCTTCCAGCCGGTAATTTGCTTATTTTTGAAGGGCTGTCCGTTTCGGATGGCCCTTTTTCTGTGTTTTCCCGCCCGACGGGAGCCCATTCCCGCCCGACGGGAGCAAATAGGAAGCGCGGAGCCTTGACTTTGCCCTCTTCCTCTTGTAAAATGAAGAAAAAACGCGAGGTCGGTCTATGAATGAATTTGGAAATTATCTATACGGTTTGCGTCGCGGCGCGGGCATGACGCAGCAGGAGCTTGCAGAGAAGTTGGGCGTGACCAACCGCACGATCTCCAAATGGGAGACGGGCGAAACCTTCCCCGAAACGGCGCAGCTCATCCCGCTTGCAAATATCTTTCATGTGACGGTAGATGAACTCCTGCGCGGTACGGGCAGGACGGAAAACCGCGAAGAGAGCGCGGGCGCCTCTATGGAAACGCAAGGCTCGGAGGAGACAACCGCAGCCGCGCACCACCTCTCCCCCATTCCCTCCCCTACGATGGCGGCGCTCATCGCGGGCGCCATCGGCGTCATCCTGCTCGGCGCGGCGGCGCTGACACTGTTATATTGTTTATGGGATTCCCCCTATGTTTCCGCCGTTGCTTTGGGCGCCCTCTTTGCAGGCCTTTTGGCAGGCGTTCCCCCTCTCATTTACGGCGGCGTGACGACGCAGTTTGTGCCGCGGCTGAAAAATGAACGCGACAGCCGTGCGTTTGCGCGTTTCCGATGCACTGTCATAGCGGGGATCGCGGTATTTTTGCTGGGCGCGGCGCTCTTTACGGAGGGTTGGCTCGTGCGCAGCTATGCGGAAGTGTTGTTTGTCGTCTTCCTTGCCCTCGGCTGTATTGCGGCGGCGCTCGGATGCGTGCCGCTCATCTACGGTGGCATCGGCTGGGAGCGCCATTTACAGGCGAATCCCTATCTGAAAGACGCGGAAGCGGAGGAGGCGGCAGAAACAAAGGGCGAACGGCTTGCTGGAAAGATCTCCTCTGCCATCATGATCTGCGCGACGCTCGCCTATCTTTTGATGGGCATTTTAGGAGACTTGTGGCATCCGGGGTGGATCGTCTTCCCCGCTGCGGCGCTCGTATGCGGGATCGTGAGCATCTTTTTGGAACGAAAGTGAACTTAAAATTTTGCCCGCGGGGCGGCAAAAAATGCCGCCCCGCGGGCTGCTATTTCGCGTCTTCCGCGCGCTTGATTTTGTCTGCTGCATGAAAACTTGCCTCTTTTTTCCAAAATCAGTTGACAAAACGGCTGTCCTGCGCTATACTATTTATTGAACATTTGATAACACGTTCAAATAAGCGATGCTGCATTTTGCGCATACGGGAGGCGGAACATGGATGAGAGAGAACTCTTTTCGGCGGAGTCTGTCAGGCGGCAGCTGCCCGACGACGACACCCTCTACGACCTTGCGAGCCTCTTTAAGATGTTCGGCGACCCGACGCGCGCTAAAATATTGAGCTGTTTGCAGCTTCGCGATATGTATGTGGGCGAACTTGCCGAAACGCTGAAAATGACCGATTCCGCCGTCTCCCATCAGCTGCGCGTGCTGCGCGGGGCAAAACTCGTGAAGGGCGTGAAGGAAGGCAAGGAAGTGCGCTATTCCCTTGACGACGATCATGTGACCAAGATCATGGAATACGGCCTCACCCATGTAAATGAAGGCAAATGACCTACTTTTATTCAGTTTTGCATCACATATCAAAAGCGCTCCCTCCGCTGTTTGGAGAGAGCGCTTGATTTTATTGGAGATATTTTTTAAGAGCTTCCGCGCGGTCGGTGCGCTCCCAGGGGAAAGCCTCTCTGCCGAAGTGCCCGTAAGCGGAAGTTTCCGCGTAGATGGGCTTGCGCAGACCGAGCGCTTCGATGATGGCGGCAGGGCGGAGGTCGAATTCCTTTTTGACGATCCCGGCAAGCGCTTCGTCATCCACTTTGCCCGTGCCGAAGGTATCGACGAACACCGAAACGGGGCGAGCAACGCCGATCGCATAGGCTACTTGCAGCTCCATTTCATCTGCAAGCCCGGATGCTACCACATTCTTGCAGATATAGCGCGCCATGTATGTTGCGCTGCGGTCCACCTTCGTGGGGTCTTTGCCCGAGAATGCTCCGCCGCCGTGCGGGCATCTGCCGCCGTAGGTATCGACGACGATCTTCCTGCCCGTGAGCCCCGAGTCCC
The DNA here is from genome assembly GCA_900548845.1 of uncultured Clostridia bacterium. Lineage (GTDB taxonomy): Bacteria > Bacillota > Clostridia > Christensenellales > Borkfalkiaceae > Gallimonas. The sequence goes on from URMI01000032.1 coordinate 4,793, forward strand.
CTTCCGGCCCGCCGATCTCAAATCTGCCCGTGGGGTTGATGAGATACTTCGTGTTTGCATCGAGGAATTGTCCGGGGATGACCGCGCCGATGACATATTGCTTCATGTCCGCCGCGATGCGCTCCTGCGAGACTTCGGCGTCGTGCTGGGTGGAGAGCACCACCGTATCGACACGGACGGGCGTCTTGCCGTCGTATTCCACGGTGACCTGCGTTTTGCCGTCCGGGCGGAGATAGGGAAGCGTGCCGTCCTTCCGAAGCTCTGAAAGCTTCTTTGCGAGCTTATGCGCAAGCATGATGGGAAGCGGCATCAGCTCTTCCGTCTCGCGGCAGGCATAGCCGAACATCATGCCCTGATCGCCCGCGCCGAGACGGTCGGCTGCCTCGCCTCCCGTCTTGTCTTCAAGGGACGAATCGACGCCGAGCGCAATATCGGGCGACTGCCCGTGGATAAGTTCGATGATATTGCACTTGTCGAAGGCAAAATCGCCCGTCGTATAGCCGATCTCGCGGATGACTTTGCGGGCAACGGCGGAATAGTCCACGCTTGCCCTGCTCGTCACTTCGCCCGTGATGAAGAGCGTATTGTAGGCGGCGCAGCATTCCACTGCCGCGCGCGTTTCGCTGTCTCCTTTGATGAGTTCATCCAAAATGGTGTCGGCGATGCGGTCGCATACCTTGTCGGGATGCCCTTCCGTCACGCTTTCGCTGGAAAAAAATCTTCTCATGCTTTCGTAATTCCTTCCGATCGTTTTACCCACCGATTATAATCGCGAAAGCAGGAAAAGTCAACTAAATGTGTTTGCATTTGCAAAGGAAGTTGATTTTTCAAGAGCAAGATGTTATAATCGCCCTATGGAATGCAGGCTTTGCCCCATTCAATGCGGGGCGGACAGAGAAAAGACGTTCGGCCGCTGCGGTGTGAAGGGGCTCACCGTGGCGAAGTACTATCTTCATCCCTTCGAAGAGCCGCCCATCTCCCATAAGAACGGGAGCGGGACGGTCTTTTTCGGCGGCTGTTCCCTGCGCTGCGTCTTTTGCCAGAATTACGAAGTCTCGCGCGCAAAGCGCGGCAAGAGCGTGACCCCCCAAGAGCTGATAGCGATCTTTCGGGAATTGGAAGAGATGGGCGCCGACAATATCAACCTCGTGACGCCCGACCACGTTTCCGATCTCATTGCGGAAGCGCTCTCCCTCTACCGGCCTTCTATTCCCGTCGTCTACAATTCGAGCGGCTATGCCCTCGTTCCGGCGCTTGAACGCATCGACCCCTTTATCGACGTCTATCTGCCCGATCTCAAATTTTGCTCCCCCGCTCTTTCCGAGCGCTATACGGGGAGAAAGGACTATTTCGAACGCGCAGGCGAAGCGGTCGCCTTTATGGCGAAAAAACCCGTCTCCTATGATGAAACGGGCAAAATGCTCTCGGGCTGTATCGTCCGCCATCTGGTGCTCCCCATGTGCACCTCGGACTCTTTGAAGGTGCTTGACTTTTTAAAAAGCGTGCTTCCCGGGGGTGTGCCCCTCTCCCTCATGCGGCAATATACGCCGATGGGCGAGATCGAGGGCTTCCCCGAACTTGCCCGCCCCATTACCGCGCGGGAGTATCGCCGCGTGCTCGAGTACGCGGAAGCGCTCGGCTTTGAGACCATCTTCACGCAGGAAAAAGAGAGCGCTAAGAAGGCGTTCATCCCTTCGTGGGACTTCTGACGGCGGCGGGATCTTACACGATTCAGCGGCCCTCTAAGAGCTGTTTTTTGAGCGCGAAGATGCGTCTGACCAACCTGGCACACTCTTTCGGGGATGCGCTTCTGAGGCGTTCTTCCGCATCCCGCACGGCGGCAAATAACTTCGTTTCTTTCATCTTACCAGCATCTCTCACACGGAGAAAAGTATGCTTATCTCTTTTGAAAATGTCTCCTTTGCCTATCGCGACGTCCCCATCTTGCAGGATGTCTCTTTTGCGCTGCACGAAAACGAGAGCGTAGGCTTTATCGGCGGCAACGGCGAAGGCAAGACCACCCTTTTGAGGCTGCTTCTCGGCGAACTCGCGCCTGATGAGGGCAATATCTTCCGCAAGAACAACCTTAAGATCGGTTATCTTCCTCAGAACGGCGGGCTGGAATCGGAAGGCACCGTCTTTTCTGCGATGAGCGAAGTGTTTGAAGAAGACCGCCGTCTCATCTCCCGCCTCGAACAGGCGCAGGCTGCCTTTTCCCGCGCCGATGAGAAGGAGCGCGTTTCACTCGCCTCCGAGCTTGAGAGTCTGCAGCGCCGCATCGACGCGCGCGACAGCTATCACGTCGAAGTGCGCATCCGCACCGTTCTCAACGGCATGGGCTTTGAGGAGATGTACGATCAGATCGTCTCCACGATGTCGGGCGGGGAAAAGACGCGCTTAAAACTTTGCCGTCTGCTTTTGGAGGAGCCTGAGCTTCTCATTCTCGACGAGCCGACCAACCACCTCGACATCAAGACGCTCTTCTGGCTCGAAGATTATCTCACGTCCTATCGCGGGGCGATGCTCATCGTCTCCCACGACCGTTACTTCCTCGACCGCCTCACTGCGCGCACGCTGGAGCTGGAACGCGGAAAGGTGCTCTCCTTCAAGGGCAATTACAGCAAGTATAAAGTGCTGAAGGAAGAGCTTTTGAAGCAGCAGTGGCGTGAATACGAAAAGCAGCAGGAAGAGATCGCCAAGCTTCAGGACTATATCGACCGCAATCTCGTGCGCGCCACGACGGCTAAGAGCGCACTTTCGCGCGTCAATCAATTGGAGCGTATGGAAAAGCTGGAAAAACCCGTGCCTCCCCCTAAGCCGCCGCGCTTTGTCTTTGAATACGACACGCAGCCCTATGAGCGCGTCGTGGAAGCCCATCATTTCGATCTAAGCATTGACGGAAAACTCCTCATCAAAGACGCAGACTTTACCCTCTTGCGCGGCGAAAAATGCGCGCTCACGGGCGAAAACGGTACGGGCAAGACGACGCTTTTGAAGTATCTTCTGCGTGAGGGTAACAGCGTGCAGCACGCCAAATTCGTGCGCATCGGCTACTACGATCAGGAGAACGCCGACCTTGACCCTGAGGACCGCGTGCTCGATGCCTTCTGGGGCAAGAACAGCCTCATGACGCAAACGGACGCGCGCAAGCTTCTCGCACAGGCGGGCATCGAGGCGGAGGATGTGGGTAAAAAGGTCAGAGAGCTTTCGGGCGGGCTTCGCGCAAAGCTGGAACTTGCCCTTCTTGAAAGCCGCCGCGGCAACGTCCTCTTTCTGGACGAGCCGACCAACCACCTCGATCTTCCCGCCCGCGAAGCGCTCGAGGAAGCTTTGAAACGGTTTGACGGGACCATCCTCTTTGTTTCCCATGACCGCCGCTTCATCGAGGCGATCGCAAACAAGATCGCGCTCATCGAGGATAACACGCTCACCCTCTTCTCGGGAAGCTATCGGGAATTTCTGGACGGTCGCGGTGCGGAGAAAAAGCCTGCCCCCCTCAAAGAGAAAGCAGAGAAAGAAAAAGATCGGAAGAG
>URMI01000033.1 GCA_900548845.1 uncultured Clostridia bacterium
AGCCCGAGGAAATAAGGAGGGTGAGCGCCGTCAGTGCGGCGAAGAGGGTGCAAAGGAATTTTTTGAGCTTCATGCCGCACCTCCCGTGCGCACGGGGCGCTTTCCGCTCAAAATATCATGCGCAGAATGGTACTTCACGGCGGCGACGATGGCGACGGTCAGCACTGCAATCGCCGCGATGAGCGGGAAGTATGCGTCCGAGCGGATGGAGCAGGCGGGGTTGCCGCTGCAATAGACGGGCAGGATCTGAGAGCTGTTGAGGGCGAGCGAGGAGATGAGGCTCCCGACGAGCAGCAGCACGGTGACGCCCGCCGCAAAGAGAAGAAGGGGCAGAAGGTCGTACTTTCGCCTGAGAAAGACGACGGCGGAAAGGACGGCGAGCGCAAGCGCCGCAATGACGAGGACGAGCGATAAAATGCCCGTGAGGACGGTGCCCGTCTCCGCGTAGTAGTAGAAGGGGACGGCGATGTCGCCGAACACGGCGGCGGGGGAAGAAAAACTGCCCGAGACCGTCGCTAACGCGTACGACCAGACGCTGACGCTCACTTCGCGCCCGACGTCGGTGTTGTGGATGTAGGAAAGATCGCAAAAGAAGAGCGCGAGCAAAAGGATGCTCAGCAAAAAGACGGAAAGAAGCAGAGGGGAAAGGCGCGAGAGCGCGTGTTTGTACTGTTCTTCGCGGGCGCGCTTCAAGTCTTCATAACGCCTTTTTTCGCGCGCGGAAAGCTGTTTGGCGGGGCGTGCCGCCATGGTATTTTCTTTCATGTGTGTTGTACTCCGAATAAAATGTTGTGCGGCGGAAATTTCCGCCCAAGCGTGTCCGGCGGCGGAAATTCAGTCCGTCACATAGTAGGCGAGCGAAGAATAGTCTTCGATCGCAGTCAAAGAGCTGACGGAGAAACGGAACATCTGAATGTATTCCGTCTGTCCGTTGGGGACGCCGTTTGTATAGGCGTTGATCGCGATGGTCTCGGGCGTTTCGCTTTCGAGCTTGCCCGCAATGTGGATCCACGCCTTGTCGTTGGTGTCCTCGCTCTGGTTTTTGGCTGCGGGGATGCTGCCGTCGTAATCGAGGATAAAGCCGATGATGGTATCGTTCCCGCAGGTGCAGCCGACGCCCGAAGAGCATTTTCGGACGCCGAGGGTGTATTCTTCGCCGCTCTCCACATCGGTGAGCTCATAGACAAAGCAGTCAAGTTCGATGTTCGAGCCCATATACGAGGAGGGGAAGGCGAGCATGTTCGTCATGGTCTTAAAGAAGGTGCGCTCGTTGAGCACATAGTCGCATCCCGCGCCCGTAAGCAAAATGCAAAGGACGGCAAGGACGGAAAGCAAAGTCCTGATCGCGTGTTTCATATCGTCATCTGTGGAAATAAGTTGGAATAATATAAAATATTGAGTATAGAAGATGACAAAAACGGCAAGACAAACGGTGCGGGAGGCCTCATTCCGCACGCAAAAGCCGCGCACAAAAGGTGCGCCAAGACTTGTTTGCCTTGCCGTGAAACGTTAACTTGTGATCTTGACTTTGAGCGAGACGGGCGTGGGCGCAAAGCGGTGGGGTGCCGCGGCGGCGGGCCTGAGCTCGACTGAGAAGGCAGGCGCCTGGGGGCGCTCTTCCTCTTCGGAGGGAGCGGCGGAGCCGAGCGCGTGCGTGAGTTCGTTGCACAGGCTCATCTCGGTGCAGATCGGGCAGTCCTCGGGGGAGAGGCATTCGTGATCTGCGTTGACGCCGAAGTAAGCGGAGGAAAAGACGAGGCAGAAGGCTAAAATGAGCGCCGTCAAAAGGGCGATCGTGCGCCGAACAAAATGCCGCTGCATGGCTGTTTCCTCCTTTTTTCTTTTGCCCTCTATTTTAGCGCCGATTTTGCGCTTGTCAAGAGTTTTTTTGCAAATGGGGTAAAATTTCACATATGCGTCACGCGGATGCGGGTGTTTTGCGGCACAAAATCGGGGCGGGAGAAATAAAAGACGGAAAGCGGCATACAATATCGTTGTGGAATTTCTCGTATCCGACCGCATGGAGCACAGCGGTTTTCTGGCGTATTTTTACAGCAGCGTGAGCGGGGCGCAGGGCGTCGGCAGGGCGGAGCTCGATGTTTCGGGGGAGCGCGCCGTCTGCCGCGTCTTTGCGGAAAGCCGTGCGCTGCCCGTTCTTTTAGAGCGCATGACGGAGATCGTCGCGGTGGGGTATAAGTACCGCTTCCTCGACGGCTGCGTGCGCGTGGGGCTTAAGGAACGGGAGCGGGCGCTGCTGCTTTCCGCGCTCATCGCGGCGGACCTCGAAGGAGACAGGCAATATATCCTGCCCCGCCTTGCGAGCGAGAAGGAGTATTGCCTCGACGGGCTGTTTGCCTTCCGCATGGGAGAGCTTCGGGAAAAGTGGGAGCGCATCGCGGCGTATATCCCAGAGGGGTTTTCGCAAAAAGATCTCAGAAATTTTAGTACGTTTCTCGTGCAGGAGAGCCGCCGCACCGTCTATCTGAAAAATTCCGAAGTGTACGGAGAAAATTTCAGAAGGCTCCGCCTTTCCCGCCTGACAGGGAGAGAATGCGCCGAGCGGGAGATCGTGCTTGCGGATGCGGGATATGTGAACTGCCTCGGGAATATCCCGGACGGGATGGGGGAATTCCTGAAAAATTATTATGCGGGGCGCACCGTATTCTCTTGACAAAGGGGAGGGCATCCGCTATAATAGGGACAAGCTTCGGCAGGGAATGAGCCGAAGCCCGCAAAAAGACAAGTAGCACTGCTTTCTTGGGTACAGAGAGCGCGCCCTTCGGCTGCAAGGCGCGTCCCACAGGGCAGAGGGCGAAACCGCTTTGCGCTCTTTTCAAAATTGCATTCGAGCGGCCGCAGGATACGGCAATTAAGGTGGAACCGCGCAGATGATGCGTCCTTAACTTCTCGTTTTTGAGGAATTAAGGGCGTTTTTCTTATGTTAGCATAGTATTATGCCTGACATAATACCGATATAACTTGCAAAAGAATTGAATTTCCTGCATAGGAAGGAGGTCTTATATGAACATCACTTTGAAAAACGGCGATAAGCTGGAAGTTGCGGAAGGTGCGGACTGCGCCGCTGCCGCAAAGGCCATCTCGGAAGGGCTCGCCCGCGCCGCCGTCGCCGCCAAGGTCAACGGGGAACTCGTCGATCTTTCGACGGCGCTCAAGGAGGGGGACAGCCTCGAGATCGTCACCCTCAAAGACAAGGAGGGGCTGCACGTCTACCGCCACACCTGCGCGCATGTGCTGGCGCAGGCCATCAAGAACATTTTCCCGACTTCGAAGCTTGCGATCGGGCCCGTCATCGACAACGGGTTCTACTATGACATCGACTTCAAGACGCCCATCACAATGGACGACTTTGCCAAGATCGAGGCGGAGATGAAGAAGATCATCAAGAGCAACCTGCCCATTGAGCGCTTCACGCTTCCGAGAAGTGAGGCCGTCGCGCTCATGAGCGGATTCGGCGAAAACTACAAGGTGGAACTCATCAACGACCTGCCCGAAGGGGAGGAGATCTCCTTCTACAAGCAGGGCGCGTTCATCGACCTTTGCAGGGGTCCTCATCTTCCCTCGACGGGCAAGATCAAGGCGTTCAAGCTGATGAGCATCGCGGGCGCTTACTGGCGCGGCGACGAAAAGAAGAAGATGCTCACCCGCATCTATGGCACCGCGTTCGCGAAGAAGGAGGAGATGGACGCTTACTTTGTCATGCTCGAAGAGGCGAAGAAGCGCGACCATATCAAGCTCGGGAGAGAGCTCAAGCTCTTCGCGCTCCTCAACGAGGGCCGCGGCTTCCCCTTCTTCCTGCCCAACGGCATGGTGCTCAAAAACCTGCTCATCGACTACTGGCGTCAGATCCACCGCCGCGACGGCTACGTCGAGGTGCAGACGCCCATGATCATGACCCGCACGCTCTGGGAGACTTCGGGGCATTGGGATCATTACAAGGACAACATGTACACGACCAAGATCGACGGGGAGGAGTGCGCCATCAAGCCCATGAACTGCCCCGGCGGCGTGCTCGTCTACAAGCTTTCGCCCCACAGCTATAAGGATCTTCCCATCCGCATGGGCGAGCTCGGGCTTGTCCACCGCCATGAGAAGAGCGGTCAGCTGCACGGGCTCATGCGCGTGAGATGCTTCACGCAGGACGACGCGCACATCTTCATGACTCCCGAGCAGATCACCTCCGAGATCAAGGGTGTCGTCAAGCTCATCGACGAAGTTTACAAGCTCTTCGGGTTCAAATATCATGTGGAGCTCTCCACCCGCCCCGACGACAGCATGGGTTCGGACGAAGATTGGGAGAACGCGACGAACGCGCTTCGGGCGGCGCTCGAAGGGCTCGGGCTCGAATACGAGGTCAACGAGGGCGACGGTGCCTTCTACGGCCCCAAGATCGACTTCCACCTCGAGGACAGCATCGGCAGAACGTGGCAGTGCGGCACCATTCAGCTCGACTTCCAGCTGCCGCAGCGCTTCGACCTCGAATATGTGGGCGAGGACGGGCAGAAACACCGCCCGATCATGATCCACCGCGTGGTGTTCGGCTCCATCGAGCGCTTCATGGCCATCCTCATCGAGCACTTCGCGGGCAAGTTCCCCGTGTGGCTCGCGCCCGAGCAGGTTAAGGTGCTTCCCGTCACCGACCGCGCCGCCGAGTACGCGCAGGCGCTTGCCGATGAGATGAACGCGGCGGGCTTCCGCGCCTCTGCGGACCTCCGCAAGGAGAAGCTGGGCAGGAAGATCCTCGACGCCGAAGTGGAGAAGGTGCCCTATAAGCTCGTCGTGGGTGACAAGGAGATGGAGGACTGCACCGTCTCCGTGCGCCGCCGCGGAGAGGGTGACATCGGCGTGATGGACAAATCGTCCTTCTTCGAGATGCTCCGCGAGGAGAACGACAGCAAGAAGATCTTCTAAGAGGGCGCGTTTGCGCCGAGAGAAAGTTATTTCCGGGCGCAGACGTTCCATAACGGGCGTATATCTGAGGATCGGGAGGCGCGCTTATCTTGCAGGCAGGATGGGTGCGCCTCTTTTTTGATCGCGGCGGCATCCAAGCGGAAAGGAGCGGAGCAGTATGGAGATCGCGAATAACATTCTGAAGTATTACTTGAAAAACGTGTACTTCATTACAGGCACTGCCTATGCGGGAAAATCGACCGCCGTCAAGATGCTTGCCGAACGGTACGGCATGATCTGCTGCGGAGAAAACTTTCACAGCGCCGTATCCGACGTTGTTGCTTCGCCCGAACGGCAGCCGAATATCCATTATCTCAATACTTTGACCGATTGGAAGCAGTTTGTGACGCGCCCTCCCGAAGAATATGCAAATTGGGCGGCGGGCATTGCGCGGGAGGCTGCCGAATTTGAAGTTGCGGCACTCATCTCCCTGCCCAAAGACAGGAAGGCGATCGTTGACACCAACATCCCCGTCGGCATGTTAAAGGAAATTTCCGATTTTCGCCGCGTTGCCGTGATGCTCTCGCCGCAGTCGATGAGCGTAGAGCGATTCTTTGAACGGGGGGATGCGGAAAAGCAGTTTCTCTTAAAGACGATCGAAAGCTGCGAAGACCCCGACGCCGTTCTCCAAAACTTCCGTCAGGGGCTTGCGCTCGTCAATTCCCGCGAAGCTTATGAGGAATTTGCGGGCAGCGGGTTTTTCACGCTCGTCAGAGAAGAGGACGGCAGAGACACCAGGGAAGAATGCTCATGTGCGGTAAAGTAACACAATAATTTGATAGGCAACCGCCCCTATTCCGTAATTTGAAAGACCGGCTATAAAAAGTTGTATCCGTATGGTATAATAAAAACAAAAAATATCAAGGTGGTAAACGCTTATGGAATTTCACGAAAAGCTGCAAGAACTTAGAAAACAAAAAAATCTAACACAAGAAGAACTTTCTGAAATACTGTTTGTTTCACGAACTGCCATTTCAAAATGGGAGTCAGGGCGTGGCTATCCAAGCATTGACTCCTTAAAAGCTATTGCAGAATTTTTCGGAGTAACAATAGATGAACTGTTATCCAATAGAGAACTGATTTGTATTACAGAAAAAGATAGTCACCAAAAAACACAGCATATGCGTGATTTAGTATTTGGCTTGATTGATTGCTCTGTTGTAATGTTGTTTTTTATCCCTCTTTTTGGACAGCAAGGGGGCGAGATAATTCGTCAAGTGTCTTTGCTATCGTTACAGGAAACACCATTGTTCATAAAAGTTGCATATTTTGCAATCATTTTATTAACAGTTGCTTGTGGTATTGCTACGTTAGCTTTGCAAAATTATTCCAGCATTATTTGGATAAAAACAAAGACTATCTTATCTATGATATTGACTATAATTAGCGTTGTTATCTTTATTGCAAGCCTTCAACCTTATGTAGCCTTTTTTACATTTGTTTTGTTGATTATCAAGGGCGCTTTGTTGCTAAAACGCCCATGACACGAAGCGTATCAATGATGTGACGGGCAAATTCTTTCGTTTTTTTCACTCCAAAGTTATAATGTGATTAGGCAAGAGCCAAATACATAAAAAACAAAGGAGCAAAAAAATGAAAGAAGAAAAGAAAAAAATCCAAAACAATTTTATTGTAGCTGCCGGACTGTTGGCTTTGTTCATTCTCTACACAGTGGCAATTATGTTTGTTGATGTGCAGCCAATCGGCCCACAGGGTTCATCTGTCGGGTTTGCGGAAGTCAATCAATATTTTCATACGCTGTTTGGTGTGAATATGCTGCTATATAGTATAACAGACTGGTTGAGTATTGCTGCACTGTTTATCATGTTCGGATTTGCAATGGTAGGTCTTGTGCAACTTATTAAAAGGAAAAGTCTGTTTCGTGTAGATAGCAGTATTTTGGTATTAGGCGGTTTTTATGTGCTTGTATTTTTGGCATATCTCTTTTTTGAGTTTTTTGTTGTAAATTACAGACCTGTTTTGATTGAGGGTGTTTTGGAAGCCTCTTATCCGTCCTCTACAACAATGCTTATGATGTGCATTATGCCTACGGCTATTATGCAATTTCACCATTTGATTTCAAGCAAAAGATTAAGGAATATAGTAAATGCTTTTTGTGGTATCTATGCAAGTTTTATGGTCATTGGGCGGGTTTTATCTGGTGTGCATTGGTTTACTGATATTGTGGGTGGAATATTGCTTAGTGCAACACTTGTTATGTTGTACTATTCCACAAATCAGTTAGTAAATAGCAAAGCCAGCCGGAGCAGTCAACGGTCAAGATGAACGGGCTGCGCCCGCCGTTGACAGCCCCGCCTGTCCTTGCTGGTGGGTAGTCAAGGGGCGACAGCAGGGAGTGCTGCCGCCCCTCACTATCATCAGAGAAAGGGGGATTTTCCATGACTGAATACGAAGCCTATCAAGAACATATCCGCTATACCCATGATACCTATTGCCGGATTGTTATTCGCCATGCGGGATCCTCGATCCATTCCAGATGAATATCCCAGTCGGGCGTAAGGCGAAGTTTCTTGATCCATTTTTCAAAAAGTAATTGTAAGGTTTCTCTGGTTTGCATGCTGCACGCGGTTCCTTTATTATGGAATTTTTTATAAAAAAGACAGCCGGGGGGGGGGCTGCCTTTTTTCATAGATTGGAGGTCATTCGTTCTTCGGGCGGACCTGGAAGAAGTAGGCGACCGCGAAGACGACGATGTTCAGGAAAAATACGACGGGGATGACGACGTAGCTCATCAGCTGACCGACGTTGGAGAAGTCGATGTTGCTCGCAAGCGCGATGATGAGGATGACGATCACGCACAGTGCGTAAGTGACGATGGTGTTGACGAGCAGGTTCCCCGTGCGCCGCAAAGCGCGTTCGCCGTAGTGGTTGACGTAGGCGAGGCCGCAGACGAGCAGGACGCCAAGTCCCGCGCCCCAGATGAGATAGGGGTAGAAGCGGGGGAGCTGCAGCGTGCGCATGAGCCCCAGCGTGAGGCTGCCTTCGGCGATGCAGAGAAGGAACACGATGAGGGCGCTGAAGAAGAGCGCCTTGCCCTTGTGCACGAGGTTGACGGAGAGCGTCGTCGTGACGGGCTTGGTCCCGCCGCCCGAGGTCGTGATGCGGATGCCGTCGGCGGCTGCGCGCATCTCGATGTCGTAGAAGTCGACGCCGTCCAGCGAGCGGGGCGGGGGCGTAGGCGCTGCCTTTTTGGGAACAGGCGCTTCCTGCGGCTTGGGTGCTGCGGGACGGGGCGCGGGGGGCGCTTCATAGACGGGCTCGGCGGGTGCGGGCT
>URMI01000034.1 GCA_900548845.1 uncultured Clostridia bacterium
TTCCGATCTTTTGCCGCCGTCCGCTGCCCGCCCTCCTTTTCACGGGGCTCGCGGCGGCTGCGGGCAGGCTCGTGCTGCCCGTTGAGCTGCTTCTGGGAGAAGCGTCCGTCTCCAGGTTCCTGCCCGTCTGTGCGTTCTTTTTAGATGGCGCCTTTCTGAGCGTCACCGCTCTGCCCGTTTGGGCAAATGTTCTCCTCTCGGCAGTATTCTGCGGCGCGCTGCTGCTCGCCGCCCTTCTGCGGCTGAAATATACCGATATCCGCTGATGTTGCCGTAACTTTTCTCGAATTGCTTGCGTTTTTCTCTGCGTTGTGTTATACTGAAAATAGCATACTATATGTGGTACTCTCCCCTGCGGAGAATGCCCGAAAGGCCGTGAAAAACGGAGGGATACGCATGAGGACGGAGCGGAAGAGGCTCATTATTTTCATTCTGTTTTTGGCTGCGCTCGCTGCGGCGCTGTTCCTGCTGTTTGCGCCCTCGGCGCAGTTTGCCTCTGCGGAGGAACAGGGGGAGACGACCGAGCCGGGCGGCGAAAGTTCGGGCGAAGGCTCGGGCGAAAGTTCGGGCGAAAGTTCGGGGGAAGGCTCGGGCGAAAGCTCGGGCGAAACGGGCGGCGAAGAGCCGGAAGAGCCCGAAGAGCCTGCCCCCGCGCAGAACGTCGCAAGCGTCACTTCGGGCGGCAGCACAACATCTTACACAAGCTTTTCCTCGGCGCTTTCCGCATGGACGGAGGGCGCGACGCTCACCCTTTTGGCGGACGTGAGCTCGGAGACGGCGGAAATTTCCGTCTCCTGCACCCTCGATCTCAACGGCTATACCCTCGAAGGCACGTCGGGAAGGACGCTCCGCGTGACGGCGGGCACCTTAACTTTGACCGATTCGAGCAGCCGCGGCGGCGGCGAACTGACGGGCGGCGGCGTCCGCGTGGAGCGGGATGGCGCTCTCCTTTTGTCGGGCGGCTATCTCACCGCCAACAGCGCGGAGGACGGCGCGGCGGTCTATGTCGCCGACGGCGCATCTTTCACGATGACGGGCGGCACCGTCACGGGGAACGCGGCGAGCGGCAACGGCGGCGGCGTGTACCTCTCGGGCGGCGCGTCCTTTGCGATGTCGGGCGGCAGGATCACCGATAACACCGCCTCGGGCGACGGCGGCGGCGTGTATGCCGCGGGCAGCGCGTCGCTTTCGGGCGGAGCGAGCATCTCGGGCAACACCGCGGGCGGCGAGACGGGCAACTTCTATCTCGCCTCCGGAAAGAGCATCCTGGTAAACGCGCTCACGGGCCAGGTGGGCGTCTCCGCGCCGGAGGGCGGCGTCTTTGCAACGGGCACGGCTTCGGGCTTTTTCTCCGATTCCTCCGCCTATGAGATCTCGTCTTCGGGCAGCACCTATTCCCTCGTTTTAAGCCCGCTCTCTTCGGTGAGCGCCTCCTTCTCTTCCTCCGAACGCGTCTTCCCGACGACGGAGCTCGAAGCGCTGCTTTCGGGGCTCACGGTCACGGGCACGAACGCCAAGGGGTCGGAATACCCCGCTTCCGAGATCTCTTCCGAGCTCTCCCTTCCCGAAGGCGTCGACGCTCTCACGGTGGGCAGTAACGAGATCGTCCTCACGGCGACGGGCGCGGGCGGCGAACGCGTGCAGACGAGCTTTTTTGTCAATGTCGTCGCGCCCTCTCTCGTCTCCATCGAGACGGCGTTCTCTCAGACCGCGACCGTCTATTTCGACTCTTCCCTCGATGTCCTCGCCTCCGATCTCACGGTGACGGGGCAGTTCAACGACGGGTACGCCCGTCCCCTCGGGCGCACCCCCGAAGAGACGCAGGCGCTCTCGGGCGAAGACTACATCACGGCGGTCTATTCGCTCTCGGGCAGCCTCGCCTCCCATGTGAACGGCACGGTCAACGTCATGGTGCAGGCGGGCAGCAGCATCTCCCTCATCGAGGTGCACGTCTCCAAGCACGTCATTGATACCGCGGACATCCTTGTCGAGGACGCGGTGGAAGTGGAGCGCGCGGGGGCATGGGGGGTCTCTCCCGAGGCGTTCACGCCCTCCCTTCCCGCAGGCGTTCTTTCCGAAGTGTCGCTTTCGGGCGGCGGGACGGTGGGCAGCCTTTCTGCAGGCACCTACACGGTGGAGATCTCCTTCCGTGTGACGGACGAAAACAACTACGAACTTGTCGGTGGTCCGCGTACGGCGACGCTGACCGTCTACTATGCTTCGCTCACGGCGACGAACGAGGACGGCACGATCTTTTATACCGTGGAGCGCGAGGGGGGCATCCCGCTTTCCTGGGAACTCGTCATCGAGGACGTGACGGAGGAAACAACGGCGCCCAAGCTGGACGGCAGCATGGAATCCCGCCAGATCTTCTCCTTCTCCCTGCGCGACGGCGGCCGCATCGTCACCGAGCTCGATACGCCCATCACCGTGCGCATCCGCATCGACGGCTTCTTCTCGAACAAAAACGTGACGCTCTACCGCCTTGTCGAGGACGGCAGCCACATCGCCGTCGAAACGGCGCGCGAGGGAGACTATCTCGTCTTCTCGATCACCTCCGTGCAGACGCAGTACGCCGTCGCGTACGACGCGGGCTTCGGGGTATATCTTGCGCTCACCATCGTCTTCGGCGTCCTGTGCGTCGGCGGCGCGGTGCTCCTCATCTGGTACTTCAAGCACAAGAAAAAGCTGGATATGACCCTCCCCAAAAACGAACAATGACGTTTTGAAAGCGCGCCCGCCTCTATGCAGCACGGGCGCACTTCTTTGGCAGGCGGCTTCGGCCGCCTGTTTTTCGTTCTAATTTTTCCCTCGCGCTCATACTTTGAGCGTATGGAACTCTACGCCCGTCCCAAACAGGACGCTTTGAAAACTCTCAACAGCACGGAAGGGGGGCTCACGCAGGAGGAGGCGGAGCGCCGCCTTGCTGCATTCGGAAAAAACGAGCTCAAAGAGGGCAAGCGGCGGAGCATCCCCGCCCTCTTCTTTGCCCAGTTCAAAGACCTCATGACGCTCATCCTCGTGGCGGCGGCAGTCCTTTCGGGCGTGCTCGCCTATGTCACGGGGGACAGGTCCGAACTCACCGACACCGCCATCCTGCTCTTCATCATTGTGCTCAACGCGGCGGTGGGGGTGGTGCAGCAGTACCGCGCCGACAGCGCCATCGAAAAGCTCAGAAAACTCTCCACGGCGACGGCAAAAGTTGTGCGCGGGGGGAGGGTGCGCTTGCTTCCCGCCGCCCTTCTCGTGCCGGGAGACGTCGTTGAGATCGAGGAGGGCGACCGCATCCCCGCCGACTGCCGCATCCTCTCTTCGGAAGGGGTGAAATGCGACGAAGCGCCGCTCACGGGGGAATCGCGCCCCGTCAGAAAGCGCGACTGCACCGTGAAAAAGCCCGCCCTTGCCGAGCGGGAAAACACTCTCTTTTCGGGCACGTTCTGCCTTTCGGGCAGGGCGCGATGCGTCGTGACGGAGACGGGCATGCACACGGAGATGGGCGCCATCGCCGACCTTCTTACAAAGGCGCAGCCCGTCCTTTCGCCCCTTGATAAAGTGCTCTCCCGCCTTGCGAAGATCATCTCTTACACCGTGCTCTCCGTCGCGGCGGCGCTCTTTGTGGTGGGCGTTCTGTCGCAGCGGGCGGGCATTTTGCAAAACCTGATGTCCGCGATCGCCGTCGCGGTCGCCGCCATCCCCGAGGGCATGGGCGCAGTCGTCACCGTCATCCTCGCGATGGGCGTGCAGCGCATGAGCGCCTTCCGCGTCACCTGCCGCCGCCTCTCCGCCGTCGAAACGTTGGGCAGCTGCACCTGCATCTGTTCGGACAAGACGGGCACCCTCACCCAAAACCGCATGACGGTGGGCGCCGCTCTTCCCTACGGGGGCGAAAAACGGCTCCTGCGCTGTATGCGTCTGTGCGGGAGCGTCAAGGGGAGCAGCGGCTCCTTTGTGGGCGATCCCACCGAAGTGGCGCTCGCCGAATACGCGGAAGCCCGTGGAGAGCGGGGCGAAGGGCGGCTGCTCGCGGGGGGCTGCCCCTTCACTTCCGAAGCGCGCTTCATGCGCGTGCGCGTCGAGGCGGAAGGGGGAGCGCTCTTTCTCGAAAAGGGCGCGCTCGACGTCGTCCTCTCCCACTGCCGCACGGCGGACGGAAGGGCTCTCACGCAGGAACTTTGCGCCCGCATCCGCAAGGAAGCCGCCGCTTACGAAGAGCGCGCGATGCGCGTTCTCGCCTTTGCCGAAGGCGCAGACGAGACAAAGCTCGACTTTCTGGGGCTTGCCGCGCTCTTCGATCCGCCGCGCGAGGGCGCAAAAGAGGCGGTCGAAGCGTGCAGGCGGGCGGGCGTGCGCACGGTGATGATCACGGGCGACAGCCCCGCAACGGCGCTCGCCGTCGCAAAAGAGCTCTCTATCGCATCTTCGCGCGAGGAAGTCATGACGGGGGAAGAACTCGACGCTTCGGGGGAAAATGCCCAAGCGATCGGGCGCTGCCGCGTGTTCGCGCGCGTCAGCCCCAAGCACAAGCTCGCCATCGTCAAGGCACTGCAAAAGGAGGGCGAGGTCGTCGCCATGACGGGGGACGGCGTCAACGACGCGCCTTCCGTCAAGGCGGCGGATATCGGCGTTGCGATGGGCTCGGGCACCGACGTCACCAAGAACGCCGCCGACATGGTGCTCGGCGACGACAACTTTTCCGCCATCGTCCGCGCGGTGGAAGAGGGGCGGGGCGTCTTTTTCAACGTGCGCCGCACCATCGATTTCTTCCTCGCCACCAACCTTGCGGAAGTGCTTGCCGTGCTCCTTGCGACGCTCTTTTTGTGGAAATTCGAATTCCTCACCTCGACGCAGCTACTCTGGATCAACCTCATCACGGACTCGCTGCCCGTCCTCGCCCTCGGCGTCGAACGCACCGTCGGCGTCATGGAGCGCCCGCCCGTCCGCGCAGACGACATTTTGTCCCGCCGCTCCCTCATTTCCATCGCCTTTTACGGCGGTGTGCAGACGGCGCTCGTCCTTCTGGTTTTCGGCATCGGCATCGCCCTTTGGGGGAACGCCGTCGCCTCTTCCTGCGCCTTCTTAACGCTCTCCCTTCTGGAACTGTTTCACGCCTTCAACGTGCGCGGAGGAGCCTTCAACCGCGCCCTCATCGCAACGGAGCTTTTGGGCGTCCTCTCCACCGTCCTTCTCGCGGCGCTCCCGCCCCTTGCTCGGCTTTTCGGGCTTGCCGCGCTCCCGCTCCCCGCATGGGCGCTCGTGGCGGCTGCCTCTCTTTTGATCCTGCCCGCGGGCAGGCTCTGGCGCAGGCTGCAAAGGCGTCGAACGGCTCGTCGCTCGCTCAAAAGGCGCAGAAGACGCACCCTTCTTCCCGGAAGCGCGCGATGATCGAGGGCAGCGCTTCCGCCGTCTCTTTATGGCGGGCGGAGTCGTGGAGAAGCAGGATGACGGGGTCCTTTCCTTTGCTCGTGCGCACGGCCTCTCTGACGAGGCGTTGTGCGCTCGCATGGGGGATCTCCTCATCCCCGCACACGGCGTTCCAGCCGACGATCTCATAGCCCCGCTCGCGGATGAGCTCTCTCTGCCGTTCGTGCCCGCCGCCCGGGAAGCGGTAGAGGCGGGGCTTTATCCCCGTTACCTGAAAGATGTATGCGGCGCACTCGTCGATATCGGCAAGCAGCGCCTCGTCCGAAGAATAGATGCGTTTGTAGTCGTGCGAAGCCGAATGCACGCCCAGGGAGTGGCCCTCTTCCGCAATGCGGAGGAGGGTCTCTTGCCTCGTCTTTGCCATATCGCTGACGATAAAGAAGGTCGCCTTGATATTTTCCTCTTTCAGAATGTCCAGAACGCGGCCCGTCACGACGGTCGAAGGCCCGTCGTCGAAGGTGAGGTACACCCGCCGCGCGCTCGCCTCCGCCGCAAAGGTAAACGCCGCCCGCGTGCGTTCCAATTGCAGCCCGCAGGCGACGAACATCGCAAGCAGCACCGAGAGCAGGAGCACCGCGGGGAGAAATCGTTTCTGCATATCAAAAGTGTGCCTTGTTTTCGCCATTTTATTTACTTTTGCCGTGAGATATGCTATAATACGGACATGCAAGGTCTTCAAGACGATCACGGCACAGAAGCGCTCTCCCGCAAGGGGCGCCTTATTGCCGATTTCAAAGAACAGTTCGGCGAAGCGCCCGCGTATTTCTTTTCCTCCCCGGGAAGGGCAGAGATCGTGGGCAACCATACCGACCACAACGGCGGCAAAGTTTTGGTCTCCGCGATCTCCTGCGACGTCATGGCGGCTGTCTCGCCGCGCACCGACGGCAATGTCGTCATCGCTTCGGGCGCGTACTATCCCATCCGCCTCTCCGTCCACGAACTCTCCGTGCGCGAGCGCGAAAAGGGCAAGTCCATCGCCCTCGTGAGGGGGGTGCTCGGCTATCTGAAGGAGCTCGGGCTTTCCTTCGGCGGCTTTTCCTGCGTCACGCACAGCACCATCTTCCGCGGGGCGGGCGTCTCCTCCTCGGCGGCGTTCGAAGTGCTCATCGCGGAGATCGTCAACGTGCTCTATCTCGGGGGAAGGCTCCCCGCCATCGAAAAGGCGCGCGCGGGCATGCTCGCGGAAAACGACTACTTCGGCAAGCCCTGCGGGCTTTTGGATCAGGCGGGCATCGCCTTCGGCGGGCTCAATGAGATCGACTTTTCCCCGCGCGAACCCTTCGTCACGCCCGTTCCCGCGCCCGAAGGCTACCGCCTCATCCTCACCAACACGGGCGGCTCGCACGCAAAGCTCACGAATCACTATGCGGATATCCGCCGCGAGATGGGCGAAGTCGCCGCCTTCTTCCATAAAAAATACCTCTTCGAACTTTCCGAGCGCGATCTTTTGGAAGCGCTCCCCGCGCTCCGCGGGAAGGTGAGCGACAGGGCAATTCTGCGTGCCTTCCACTTCTTCGAAGAGAATAAACGGGTGGAACTCGCCGCCCGTGCGCTGCAGGAAGGGGATACCTCGCTCTTTTTCGAACAGGTGCTTTCAAGCGGCGAGAGCAGCTTAAAATTCCTTCAGAACTGCTATCTCCCCGGCGACAGCTATCAGCCCGTCGTCATCGCCTTGAAGCTCAGCGAAAAACTGCTGAGAAGCGGCGCGTACCGCATGATGGGCGGGGGATTCACGGGCACCGTGCTCGCCTTCTGCCCCGTGGGGGGAGAGGAGCGCTACTGCCGCGAGATGGCGCGTATTTTCGGCAGGGAGAACGTCTTTCTGACCGATCTCCGCGCCGAGGGCGCCACGCAAATTTCAGGATAAAATCATTGATCGGAGGGATCTATTATGATTCAGACAAAGGTATTCGGCAAAACGGCGGACGGCAGGGAAGTCCTTGCCTTCACCTTCGAGGACGGCGCGCGCCGCGCCACCATCCTCAACTACGGCGGCATCGTGCAGAGCATCGTCGTGCCCGATAAAGACGGCAAGCCCACCGACGTCATCCTCGGCTATAACGACATGGCGGGCTACGAAAACAACGGCGGGTATCTGGGCGCGCTCATCGGCCGCTTCGGCAACCGCATCGGCGAGGGCAAGCTCACCATCGACGGCACGACGTACGACCTTTACTGCAACGACCGCGGCAACCACCTCCACGGCGGCAAAGTGGGCTTCAACAAGAAGATCTGGGCGCACGAAGTGGACGGCGACAAGCTGAAGCTCTCCATCCTCTCCCCCGACGGCGAGGAAAATTATCCCGGCAATCTTTCCGTCACCGTCACCTACACCTTCAAGGATGGCGAACTTAAGATCGCTTACCACGCCGAAACGGACAAGAAGACGGCGCTCAACCTCACCAACCACGCCTATTTCAATCTGAGCGGCGAAAACGACGGCTCCATCCTCGACAACGAGCTTTGGATCGACTGCGACGAAATTACGCCCACCAACCCCACGATGATCCCCGTGGGCGGCTTCCGCGCCGTCAAGGGCACGCCCTTCGACTTCAACGAGGCAAAGCCCATCGGCCGCGACATCGAGGCGGACGATACCGACTTAAAGCAGGGCAACGGGTACGATCACTGCCACGTCCTCAAAAACAAGTGCGGGGAGTATGTCAAGTACGCCGTTGCAAAGAGCCCCAAGACGGGCATCACGATGACGTGCTACACCGATATGCCCGCCGTGCAGTTCTATGCGGGCAACGGGCTGCACCAGCAGGGCAAGAGCATCTACTACGGCAAGCGCGCGGGCTTCTGCCTCGAAACGCAGTGCATCCCCAACAACGTCA
>URMI01000035.1 GCA_900548845.1 uncultured Clostridia bacterium
CGGACGCCGTGGAGAAGTCCAAATACGGGACGCTCAATTCGGGGCTGAAAGCGGACAGGGGATATGTCGGGCATCAATCCGCCAAGATGATGAAGCGCGCCAAGTCCATCGAACAGCGGCAGGAGCGGGCGATCGAGCAAAAGTCGGCGCTTCTGAAAAACACCGAAGTCGAGAGTCCGCTCAAGCTCATGCCGCTTACCTACCGTTCGGAACGGCTCGTGAGCTTTTCGGACGTCGTGCCCTACTACGGGGAGCGCGCCGTGTGCGCGCCGCTCTCCTTTCCCGTCGGGCGGGGGGAGCGCATTGCCCTCGAAGGCAGAAACGGCTGCGGCAAGAGCAGCATTTTGAAGCTTTTGTGCGGGGAGGACATCGCCCATACGGGGAGAATAGAGAAGGGCTCGGGGCTCGTCATCTCCTATGTGCCGCAGGGGATCGCGCACCTCAAAGGCTCGCTCCATGCGTTTGCGGCGAAGAAGGGCATCGACAAAAGCCTCCTGTTTGCCATCCTTCACAAGATGGGGCTAAGGGACGAGCACCTTGAAGCCGAGCTTTCCTCGCTTTCGGACGGGCAGAAGAAGAAAGTGCTGCTCGCGGGGAGCCTTTGTGAACGGGCGCACCTCTATATCTGGGACGAGCCGCTCAACTTCATCGACCTTCTTTCGCGCATTCAGATCGAAGAGCTCATCGAAGAATTTCAGCCGACCATGCTCTTTGTCGAGCACGACAAAGCCTTTACCGGGCATATCGCAACGCGTGTCGTTTCTATCAAAGCGCCGTGAGAATATCCTTTGTTTTGTGCGAACCTCGCGGAGTTTCTTCAAATCTCTTCCCCGCGCCACGAAAAAAGCCCGCCAAGGGCGGGCAGGGCTCCCGCAAAGATCTTGCGGAGCAAGAGGTTTGCGGGAAGAGGGTGAACAAGCACTTTCTTGCAAAGAGCCCGGTGGGCTTTTTGCTGCTTGTGAACTTAAAAATGCACCATTTTCCGGGGCATTTTTAGACCGAGCGCGGGTTCTTCCGCGCGAGAAAGACAGGCTGAAAAAGCGCGGCGTTCGCCTTCCGGCGGATGCCCGCAAAATGAGCCTTGCTCCGACGAGGCGCAGAGAAGAGGATGTTCGGCGGCTGCGCCTTGAAAGCGTCGTGTCGCGCGGAGGAACTGTTCGCGTTTTCGGGCTCGGTGCGCGCGCGTCACTCGCGCGAACCTCCGGGGAAAACCAGATCTCTCAAATCTCTTCTCTGCGCCACGAAAAAAGCCCGCCGAGGGCGGGCCGTTCCGTGGCGCAGAGAAGAGGATTCGAACCTCCGGACGAGTCACCCCCGTCACACGATTTCCAATCGTGCTCCTTAAACCACTCAGACATCTCTGCAAAGCCTTGTAATCATATCATATTCCCGCGAAAAAGGCAATTGATTTTGCGCGCGTTTCGGCAAAAAGTCTTCGGAAATTTTCGCTTTTCGACGTTGAGTGCAAGATGCGGGAAAAAACGCGGAAAGCATGCCTCGAAACGGGTAAAATCATGCAAAAAAGCGGAAGAATTTGATATACGGCTTTGCCGCTGTGTGTTATCATGTGATACTGTAAGGGAAGCCCGGTTTATGAAAAAAGAATTTTTCCCGCACCTCTTGACCGCGCCTTTTCCATGGTGTAAAATAGAGGAGCGGGTGAGAGCGAAGCGCTTCCCGCAGATAAATTTTGAAGACCAACAGGAGGAAACCATTATGCAAAACATTCCCAAAATGAAAGTGGGCATCGTGGCGGTGAGCCGCGACTGCTTCCCCGAAAGCCTTTCCGTGAACCGCCGCAAGGCGCTCGTTGCTGCGTACGAGAAGAAGTACGGCAAGGGCGATATCTACGAGTGCCCCGTGTGCATCGTCGAGAGCGAAGTGCAGATGAGAGAGGCGCTTGCAGATCTCGAAAAAGAGGGCTGCAACGCGCTCTGCGTGTACCTCGGCAACTTCGGGCCCGAAATTTCCGAGACCATGCTCGCAAAGGAGTATGCACAGCGGATGAACGCGCCCGTCATGTTCTGCGCGGCGGCAGAGGAGAACATCCCCACGCTTGCAGATTCCCGCGGCGACGCATACTGCGGCATGCTGAATGCTTCGTATAACCTGAAGCTGCGCGGCGTGCAGGCATACATCCCCGAATACCCCGTGGGAGATGCGGAGGAGTGCGCGGACATGATCCACGCCTTCCTTCCCATCGCGCGCGCGGTGTATGCGGTCAAGCGCTTAAAGCTCATCACCTTCGGGCCTCGCCCCATGAACTTCCTTGCCTGCAACGCGCCCATCCAGCAGCTCTACAATCTGGGCGTCGAGGTGGAAGAGAACAGCGAGCTCGACCTCTTTGAAGCCTTCCACAAGCACGCAGACGATGCCCGCATCCCTGAAGTCGTCGCGGATATGGAAAAGGAGCTCGGCGCGGGCAACAAGAAGCCCGAAATTTTAGCGAAGCTTGCGCAGTATGAGCTCACCCTTCTCGATTGGGTGGAGGCGCATAAAGGGAGCCGCGAGTATGTGGCGATCGCAGGCAAGTGCTGGCCCGCTTTCCAGACGCAGTTCGGCTTCGTGCCCTGCTATGTGAACAGCCGCTTAACGGGCAGAGGCATCCCCGTCTCCTGCGAAGTGGACATCTACGGCGCGCTCAGTGAGTTCATCGGCACGGTCGTGAGCGAAGACGCGGTGACCCTTCTCGACATCAACAACACGGTGCCCAAGGACCTCTACAACGAGGGCATCGCGGGCAAGTACGACTACAAGCTCACCGATACCTTCATGGGTTTCCACTGCGGCAATACCTGCGCGGGGAAGATCTGCAAGCCCGAGATGAAGTACCAGAAGATCATGGCGCGTTCGCTTCCCGTTGAGGTCACGAACGGCACGCTCGAGGGCGACATCGTCCCCGGGCAAATCACCTTCTTCCGCCTGCAGTCGACGGCAGACAACAAGCTGCGCGCTTACGTTGCAGAGGGCGAAGTGCTGCCCGTTCCCACCCATTCCTTCGGCTCCATCGGTATCTTCGCGATCCGCGAGATGAAGCGCTTCTACCGCCATGTGCTCATCGAGGGCGGTTTCCCTCATCACGGCGCGGTCGCGTTCGGGCACTTCGGCAAGGCGCTCTTCGAAGTCTTCAAGTACTTCGGCGTGCCCGAGATCGGATATAATCAGCCCGCAGGCGTGCTGTATAAGACCGAAAACCCTTTCGAGGCGTAACGATGTTCGACGCACGCACGATGGAGTGGACGCGTCCGCCCCAAAAGGCGCAGGTGACAAAGAGCCGCGTCTTGTTTGAGACAGAGCCGCACACCGACCTATGGCAGCGGACGTACTATCACTTCCGCAACGACAGCGCGCCCGTCCTGCAGTTTAAGACGTGTGAGAAGTTCTTTTCCTTCACGGTGAAGGCGCAGTTCGACTACCGCCGCCGCTTCGATCAGGCGGGCGTCGCGCTGTATCTTGGCAGCGACAGCTGGCTCAAGGGGTCTATCGAGTACGAAGACGGGCGTATCTGCCGCCTGGGGGCGGTCGTCACCAACCGCGGCTATTCCGACTGGAGCTCGACGGACATTTCGCCCGTCAGGGAGATGTGGTTCCGCCTCAGCCGCAGGGAGGACGATTTCTGCATCGAAAATTCCGAGGACGGTGTTATATTTCATCAGATGCGCATTGCGCATATGTTCGACCTTCCCGAGGAGATCAGTCTCGGCATTTACGCGTGCAGCCCCGAGGAGTCCTCGTTTGAAGCGGTCTTTACCGACCTGCAGCTCACCGAGTGCAAGTGGCGCGCCCACGACGGTCAGCCGCCCGACGCGGAGGCATAAAGGGCTTTTTATGAAATTGAACGATAAGCATCGCATCGTGTTTGCGGGCGATCCCGCGACGGATGCGGGGAAGAATACGACCCCCGATCTGCTCGGATACGGGTACATTCGCCTCGCTTACGTCGCGCTCCGCCAAAAGGAAAAGGGACGCGCGGCGATGCTCGAATAACAAACGGAGTTTCTTGCATGAATACTTACATCGGCATCGATCTCGGCACGAGCGGCTTAAAACTTCTGCTCGTTGCCGCAGACGGAACCATTCTTTCAGAAAATACGCAGACCTATCCCGTCTCCTATCCTCAGCCCGGCTGGAGCGAACAAAACCCCGAAGATTGGTACGACGCCCTTCTTTGCGGGCTTAAAGCGCTGCTCGAAGGGCAGGACAAGGCGGCGGTCAAAGGCATCTCCTTCGGCGGGCAGATGCACGGGCTCGTCATCCTCGACGAAAAGGACGAAGTCATCCGCCCCGCCATCCTCTGGAACGACGGCAGGACGGAGGAGGAGACCAAGTATTTGAACGAAGTATTCGGGAAGGACAAGCTTTCCGAGTACACGGGCAACATCGCCTTCGCGGGCTTCACCGCGCCCAAGCTCCTTTGGATGAGAAAGCATGAAGGGGAGAATTTTGCCCGCATCAAAAAGATCATGCTGCCCAAGGACTATCTTTGCTACCGCCTTTCGGGCGCGTTCGCGACCGATGTTTCGGATGCGAGCGGGACGCTCTTCTTCGACGTCAAGCACCGCCGCTGGAGCATGGATATGTGCCGCGAGCTCGGCATCACCAATCTGCAGCTGCCCAAGCTCTATGAGAGTTTCAAGGCGGTCGGCACGCTGAAAAAAGAGACTGCGGCAGCGCTGGGGCTCTCTCCGGACGTCAAAGTCATCGCGGGCGCGGGGGACAATGCCGCCGCTGCCGTCGGGACGGGCGTCGTGGGCGAGGGGGGCTGCAACATCTCCCTCGGCACGAGCGGCACCCTCTTTGTCTCCTCCAAGCGCTATCAGGAAGACAAGGTGAACGCTCTGCACTCCTTCTGCCATGCAGACGGCGGCTGGCACCTTATGGGGTGCATCTTGTCGGCGGCATCCTGCAACAGCTGGTGGGTGAACGGCATCCTGCAGTCGGATGATTATAAGAAGGAAGAGGCGGGGCTCGAAGAAAAGATGGGCAAAAACGATGTCTTCTTCCTGCCGTACCTCATGGGCGAGCGCAGCCCGCACAACGATACCTCGGCGCGCGGGGCGTTCATCGGCATGCGTGCGGATACGACGCGCGGCGAGATGACGCTTGCGATGCTGGAAGGCGTGACGTTCGCGCTCCGCGACTGTCTGGAAGCAGCCAGGCGCAACGGCGTGGAAATTCCCCGCACCAAGCTGTGCGGCGGCGGCGCCAAGAGCCCGCTGTGGCGCAAGATCGTGGCGAACGTCATGAATATGCCCGTCGATCTGCCGCAGACCGAGCAGGGCCCCGGCTTCGGCGCAGCCATGCTCGCGATGGTGGGCTGCGGGGAGTATGGTTCCGTGCAGGCGGCGGCGGATGCGATCGTGCACATCAAAGAGACGGTGCTGCCCGATCCCGGGATCGCCGCGGCGTACGAGCAGAAGTACCGCCACTTCACCAAACTCTATCCCGCGTTGAAGGGACTTTTCTGAAAAAACAAAAAAGGCGCAGCCTGCTTGGCTGCGCTTTTTTTTTAAGCGGTGATCAGATCTTCTTGATGAAGCAGCGGCGGCGCTTGTGGAGGACGTTGTCGAAGTGCTTCCACTGATTGAGGATGTTGTAGTTCTCCTCGAGGTTGAGGTTGGTCTCGCAGTACTTCGCCGTGCCCTCCGTCATCATGCGGCCGATGGCGTCGATCATGATGAGGCTGACACCGCGGTAGGCGGGCAGCACGCCGATGAGGGCGAGGTCGATGATCTCGGGGTTTTTCACCGCCTTCAAGACGCGGAAGAGGGTGGGGATGGTCATCCTGCCGCCCGACTTTTGCAGCGCCCTGGAGATGGACGGGAAGCACAGTCCGAAACAGACGGGCCTTTCGTTCTCGTCGAGGATCATGGCGACATAACGGATGTCGATGATCTGGCGGAAGCTCTTGATGAGCTCTTTTTTCATGTTCTCGGTGAAGGGTACGGTGCCGTAGATCTCGGCATACGTCTCGTCGAGGATGCGGAAGAAGTCGTCTTTATAGAGGCGGATGAACTCGTCTGCCGATTTTGTTTCGCTCAGATGCACTTTGTAGCGCTTCATGATCTTGTCGCGCAGTTCGGGGAGGCGCTTGTCGGGCTCCTTCGGGGGATAGAGCTTGTGCTCCACCCAGTCGACGTCCTTTTGGTATCCTAAATTTTCGATGAGCTTCTGATAGTAGGGATAGTTGTACTGCTCTTCGAAGGTGGAGAGCTCCTCAAAGCCCTCGATGAGCAGGCCTTCGCGCTTGAAATCGGAAAAGCCGAGGGGGCCGACGACTTCCTCCATGCCTTTCTCTTTCGCCCATGTTTCGACGGCGGAAAAGAGGGCATTTGCCACTTCCTGATCGTCGATGCTGTCGAACCGGGTGAAGCGGACGCGCTTTTGCTGCCATTTTTCGTTGGCGGCGCGCTGCAGGATGCCCGAGATTCGCCCGACGACTTCGCCGTTGCGGTATGCAAGAAAGTAGACGGCTTCCGATGTTTCGTAGTAGTGATAGTTGCTCTTGAAGAGCTTCATTTCGTCCGCATAGAGGGGCGGGACGAAGTAGGGATTGTTCTTATAGAGCCTGAGGGGGAAGTTGACGAATTCCCGCTGCTGTTTGGATGTTTTTACTTCTTTGACTTCGATCATATTCTCTTTTCTCCTTTGTTCACTTGTTCTCATTATACTCCCTTTTATGGAATTTGTCAAGATACGCAACATTTTCTCCCGAACGGTGCCAAAGAGGCGCGGAAAACGTCGGAGCGTGCAGACGCCCGATCGGATTTTCGACAAAATCCGACAAAACTCGTCATCATACGACAGCGAAAAAAGCGAAGTTGCCCGAAAAAATACTTTACAATCAATAGCGGATATTTTATAATTTTGATTGCTCTAAAATCTATATGAAAGGAGGATATGAAACAGCGATGGGACGGACGGAACGCGATACGGAAGCACTTTTCGCAAAACTTTCACGTCTCGGGATCAAACCGCATCTGAAGGGACATGCATACCTTCTTGCGGGGATGGAGTTTTGGAAGGGGCAGGGGAGACTGCCCACGGCAGGCGAGCTTGCCGGGGTGTGCGCGGTCGATGGCGCGCACATGGAGCGCGTGCTATGGATGTGTGCGATGCTCATAGAGCAAAGAACGGGCAGGCGGCTTAAAAACGCCGATGAGGTTCTTTCGTTTGTGTTAAAAGGGGAATAAGGGTGCGTGCCGAGGTGCGGCACGCGGAAAGAATGCGCCGCCCGCGGCATAGCCGCGGGCGGCGCTTCTTGATGAAGTTCACGATATTTCGCTCAATCGAAGCGATAGGGCGTCGTCTGGTAGACGAAATTGAGCCAATTGTTGTAGAAGAGGTTGGCGGTCGACGACCAGTTCATCTTGATGCCGCCCGCGTCGTTGAAGTAGTTGAAGGGTTTTTCGATGGGCAGCCCTTTTTTGACGTCGCGCTCGTATTCTTTTTCCAGCGTGTCGCGGTCGTACTCCATGTGCCCGAGGACGAACACTTCGGAATGATCCAAATTGGAGACGATCGCGGCGCCCGCCCTGTGAGATGCGGCGAGCACTTTGAGGCGGGGTTCCTTTTTGAGGTCGCTCTCGCGCACGGTGGAGTGGCGGGAGTGGCAGACGTGGAACTCATCCGAAATGCCGCGCATGAGGGGATCGGGATCGGCGGTCAGCTCCTTGCGGTGGGTGAACACGCCGAAGAGCTTGCGGGGGAGCGGGTATTTGGGGATGCCGTAGAAGTAGTTGAGCGCCGCCATCGCCCCCCAGCAGATGAAGATGGTGGAGGTGACGTTGGTGCGCGTAAAGTCGAAGAGCTTGGTGAGCTCGTCCCAATAGGCGACGTCCTTGAACTCCATGTCCTCCACGGGCGCGCCCGTGACGATCATGCCGTCGAAGTGTCTCTCCTTCACGCGCTCAAATGGCTGATAGAAGCGTTCAAGATATTCCGCCTCGGTGTTTTTGGAGCGGTAGCTCTCCGTGTGGATGAGGGTGATGTTCACCTGCAGCGGGGAGTTGGACAGCAGCCGCATGAACTGCGTTTCCGTCTCCTTTTTGGTGGGCATCAGGTTGAGGATGGCGATCTCGATGGGGCGGATGTCCTGCGAGGTGGCGCGCTCCTTGTCCATCACGAAGATGCGTTCGCCCTGCAATACCGAATAGGCGGGGATGTTGCGGTCGATGACGATGGGCATATTCAGACCTCGGCGAGCGCCTGCGTTAAGTCGGCGATGATGTCG
>URMI01000036.1 GCA_900548845.1 uncultured Clostridia bacterium
GACTATAAGCGCGTCTGTCTTTCCATGGAAGAAACGTACGGCCCGCTCCCGCCCGAAACGCAGAATCTTCTCATCATCTCCGTCTTAAAGAGCTATGCT
Organism: uncultured Clostridia bacterium; assembly: GCA_900548845.1. Taxonomy (GTDB): domain Bacteria; phylum Bacillota; class Clostridia; order Christensenellales; family Borkfalkiaceae; genus Gallimonas. The sequence goes on from URMI01000036.1 coordinate 100, forward strand.
TCGAAGTTTGCGGTCAAAAAGATCTCGGTGAGCGGGAAGGGGGGCGTCCTCGAATTTTCCTCCCTCGAAGCGCTGGGGAGCGAGAAGCTCTCCGCCGCGCTCGAAAAATACCGCTCCCATCTCTCGCTCGATATGACGAGCGCGCCCGCCGTGCGTTTTGCGCCGATGGGCGACGGCGGCAAGACGATGGTGCTCATGACAAAATTCTTGAAGTTTGCGGCAACTTTTGTTTGATTTTCACCGAGAATTATTTGCACTTCAAGCGAAAATAAGGTATAATAGGCAAGTATGAGGCGCAATATATGCGCCCGAAAAAAAGAGTAACGGTCCGGAGCAGAGAATTTTATGGCATTCAGCAAGAAAAAAACGGCGGCAGTAGGCATCGCGGCAGTCATGGCGCTCGGCGCGCTCGCAGGCTGCGACCTCGTGTCCACCGATGTCCAAAAGAACTATCGGCAGGTGATCGCCGAAGTCGACATCACGAAGAGCGAAGATTTCGCCGCAGGCGGCAAATACGCCGCTTATAAAGACGCGATCGAGCCCTCCGAAGTTGTCAAGCGCGACCTTGTCGCAAGCTTCATGAACGTGGGCTATCTCTACGTCGAGTCCTACGGCTATTCCTATGCGGACGCCTACGAGCTCATCAAAGACAGCCTCGTCAACCGCGCCATCTATCTCCAGTACGCGCAGGTCTACTTCTTCGAAAGCGGCGATTACACCGTCGCGGGCTACGAGGCGGCAGTCTCCTCCGCAAGCGAAGAGGATAAGGACATCGCAGGCCTTCGTTACTTCCTCGACGAAGAGGAGATCGCCAAGGCGGAATACGATGTGAAGGTCTCCATCAACACGACCATCGACTCGCTCGAAACCTCCATCATCGATTTTGAAGACGAGCACGACCACGAAGACGCGCGCACGACCCCCACGGGCGTCGACACCGTCAACGAAGATTTCGTCGATCCCGCCTACAAGGTCTACACGGGCTCCAACTCCGCTTCCGACTGCGGCTCTTACGAGACGGTCGAGCGCTCCACGCCCTCGACGCGCACCCGCGCCTACAAGCGTCTTCTTTCCAACCTCAACAGCTACGGCCTCATCGAAAAGGGCGAAAACACGAGCGACGTCACCGCGCTTTCCTACTATCAGCTCCAGCGCAAGAACACCTATCAGGACGCCGTCATCGATAAGCTCGGCGAAGCCTTCGAAGCGGAAGCCGAAGAGGGCATCACCGAAGAGTGGGTGAAGGCGAAGTACGAAGAAACGCTCGCTTCCCAGAAGCAGTCCTTCTCGTCCGATACGGCTTCCTTCGAGTCCGCGCTCGACAGCGTCTCGGATACCTCCTTCGTCCTCTACGCGCCCGACGAAAACTACGGTTTCGTCCTCAACATCCTGCTTCCCTTCAGCTCGACGCAGTCCGCCGCGCTCGACGAAGCGCCTGCCGACAGAGGGGATAAAAACGGCAACAAGTTCATGACGCGCGCTTCCCTTCTCGAAAGCGTCCGCGCCACCGATCAGCGCCGCACCTGGTTCACGGGCCATAACGACTATTCCTTCGTCGCAGAGGAAGGAGACAACGCCTACACGGGCGGCATCGAAGAGAGGCAGTACCTCTTCTTCGAGAACAACCTCAAGAAGTCCTCGGGCGAGAGCGCACAGTACGAGCCCATCCCCAACTACTACGGCAAGTACACCTACAACGGCACCGTCGAAAAGACGGAGGGCGAAGACGGCAAGACGGAATTTACCATCACCCCCGAGAAGCTCACGATCGACGGCTTCCTCTCCGAGATGGAAGGCTACCTCGCCGCGGGCGGCTACACCCTGAGCGAGACGGTCTCCGCATCCGAAAGCTATTACGATAAGGCTCTCTCCGATTACTACAACGAAGACGGCACGGTGGACTATTCCTCCTTCGTCTACTACGAAGCGAAGGTCAACGAACTTTCCGATTTCAACGCCAACAACGTGTTCGTCGCGGGTTCGGACGAGAACAACGTCATGTCCATGATGAACGAGCTCTCCTTCGCCTACAACACCGATACGGCAGGGCTCAACAGCTACCTCGGCTATGCCATCTCCCCCAACTCGACCGACTACATGAAGGAATTCGAGTATGCGGCGCAGGAGGCGGTGCGCGGCGGCGCGGGCACGATCGTCGTCGTTCCCACCGATTACGGCTGGCACATCATCTACTGCACGTTCACCTTCGCGGGGAACACGCCTTACACCTTCGATTGGAACGAGATCGAAGAGGAGGGGACCTTCTCCAACCTCTACTACGAAGCGCTCAAATCTTCCAACCTCACGACGTACGCGACCGACCGTCAGACGGGGATCATCAACTCCTACGACAACGACGCCTGCGTCACCGTGTACGAGAAGCGCTATCAGGATCTCATCCTCGACGGATCGGAGAACGATCCTCACGCCGGTCACGACCACTCCTAAGCGAGGTTATTCATGGAATATTTGACAGCCATCTGGCAATCGATCATTTTGGGAACGGTGCAAGGACTCACAGAGTTCTTACCCGTTTCTTCAAGCGGACATTTGGCGCTTTTGCACCGCATTTTGGGCGCTGACTTCGGCGGCAACACGCTGTTTTTCGACATCATGCTGCACGTCGGCACGCTCATTGCGGTCGTCGCCGTCCTCTGGCGGGATATTTTGGACCTCTTCAAAAAGCCTTTCAAGACGCTCCTCATCCTCATCGTCGCCACCATCCCCGCGGGCGTCGTCGGGCTTCTCTTCAACGGCTGGATCGAGGATGTCACGAACGGGCCCTACGGCGTTGTCATCCTCTCGTGCTGTTTTGTCGTGACGGCGGTGCTGCTGCTCGTTGCAGAGCACGTTAGTAAGAAGCGTCAGGAAACGCAGCCCTTCGGCTGGAAGCACGGCATCTGTATGGGGCTTATGCAGGCGGTCGCGCTCTTCCCGGGCATCTCGCGGAGCGGCTCCACGATCGCGGCGGGCGTCCTCACGGGCGCGGAACGCAAGAGCGTCGCGCACTTCTCCTTCCTCATGAGCATCCCCGTCATTTTAGGCAGCGCCCTTGTGAGCGGCATCGACGTCGTCAAGCAGCCCGAGATCGTCACTTCCATCGGCGGGAGCGGGTTTGTGGGCATCGCCGTCGGGGTCGTCTTCGCGGCGGTGAGCGGTTTCTTCGCCGTCAAATTCATGCTCCGCGTCATCGAAAAGGCGAACTACAAGTGGTTCAGCCTGTATCTGGCGCTCCTTACCGTCACCTGCCTCTCGCTGTACGCGGCGGGCGTCATCGTCTGAAAAAAAGTTTGTCTTCCCGCGTATCATTTCCCTCCGCCTGCACAAGATAGCAGTATCGGAGGTAACCAAATGAGATTGAATTGCGGCGATACCTGTCCCAAGACGGGGTCCTACAAGGTAGTCAACGAAGAAGGCAGGGTGGTGAACACCGTCTACGTCGGCGAAGGCGAGACGATGCCGCCCACGCAGTATTCGAACTGCCACTACGAATCGGAAAACTGAATTACCGACGAAAAAAAGCGTCCGCCCCTCGTTCCGAGGGACGGACGTTTGGTCTTTATCGTTATCTCACGAATGCAGCACGCGCTCGATCTCGTCGAGCTCTTCCTGCGTGAACGCGGGGTTTATCTTCAGATTGTCCAAAATTTGCGCCGAAGAACTTGCGCCGATGATGACGGAAGAGACTGTCTCATCTTTGAGCACCCACGAAAGGGCGAGCTCGGGCAGCGTTTCGCCGCGCTCTTCGGCAATGTCGCGCAGCCCGTCGAGCTGCCGCTGCAGGGTGGGGGTGAGGCGCTCTTCCTTCAAGGTAAAGCTCTTCTTGATGCGGCTGTCCGCGGGGATGCCGTAGCGGTAGCGGTCTGTGAGAAGCCCCTGCGCGAGCGGCGAATAGACGATGAGCCCGAATCCGTTCTCCTTCGCACAGTCTAAAAGCCCGTTCTCTTCGACGCGCCGATCCAAAAGGTTATAGCACGACTGATTGAGGATGAAAGGGGTCTTAAGCTCGCGGAAGATCTTGAGCGCTTCCTCCGTCTGCACGCGGTCGTAGTTGGAGATGCCGATATACAGCGTCTTGCCTTGTTCCACCAGGCGGTGGAGGGCATAGCACGTCTCCTCGATGGGCGTCTCGGGCGCGGGGCGGTGGTGGTAGAAGATATCCACATACGCAAGCCCGAGGCGTTTCAAGCTCTGATCGAGCGCCGCCGTCAGGTACTTCTTGCTGCCGCCGTCGCCGTAAGGCCCCTTCCACATGGGGAAGCCCGCCTTGGTCGAAACGACCATCTCATCGCGGTAGGAAGAGAGCTGCTCGTGCAGGATCTTGCCGAAGTTTTCCTCGGCAGAGCCGTTCCTCGGGCCGTAGTTGTTGGCAAGGTCGAAGTGCGTGATCCCGTTGTCAAAGGCGGTAAAGATCATATCGCGCATGTTTTCGAAGTTGTCGAAGGAGCCGAAATTGTGCCAAAGCCCCAAAGAAAGTTCGGGGAGTTTGAGCCCGCTCTTTCCCGCGCGGCGGTAGTGCATCGTCTTCTTGTAACGCATGGGGTCGGGGATGCGCTCCTTGTTGGCAAGCAAGCGCTTGAACGTGCTTTCGTCGGTCATCATATCACCTTATAAAGATTTTTGTATGAGGATAGCACACTTTGCGCTCCGTGGCAAGCAAAACGCGCCGCCGCCCATTGTTTTACCTGCACAAAAAACAAACGCCCCCGGGAATGGGCGTTTCGCGGCGTTCATTCGAATTCCGTCATGAATTTGCGGTACCGTTTGGGAAGATACCCGTTCTGCTGTCTGATGCGCTCGCGCGAAGGGATATTGACTGCGGAAAAATACGTCTTCCACAGCTTCTGCCAGCCTTCCTCATCGGCGGAGAGCATCACTTCGGCTTGTTGCAAGGGAGCAAGGAAGAGGTGCTCCCCGTCCCACACGGCTGCCTTTTTGCGCTTAACGTCGTGAAGGACAAAGGGGTATTCGGGCAGCCGCTTTGAAAAGTGCCGCGCCAAAATGTCCACGATGTCGTTGTCGGGCGAAAGGGGAGCGTACAGCGCGCCGCTCGCACTTTCCCGAAAGCGCACGAACCCCTTCATGCGGTCGATCTCGTGGGAAACCCGCCTCAGCGCCTGTTCCGCTTTGAGCACGTCGGGGTGAGAGAGCATTCCGCGCACCGGTCCGCCCCGCTTCGCGATGAGCAGCAGATAGCGGAAGGCGGTCTGCATATGCCCCTCGTCCCCGCAGCGCAGAAGGCGGTCGATCTCGCGCACGCACCCGCCGTCCAGCTCTTGGAAGCGGCAGAGCGCTCTTCTCGCCTTTTGCGGGTCGGGCACAACTTCCACGCACGGCCCCAAGGGGCGTTCGTCTTTGGGCAGGAGCACGGCTTCCTCGTCGCCCCACGCGGTAAGCAGCGCCGTCAGGACCCCGTCCCTCGTATCCTCTGTCAGATAGATCATATCATTTCCTCATTTTAGCCCTCCCTGTGTAAGGGCGAAAAAGCGCTTTCTTGTCAAAGCCCCGGTGGGGCTTTGACCGCTTTTGAGCTTGGAAATTTCCCATTGTGGGGAAATTTCCTGACCGAGCGCAGGCTCTACTGCGCGAGACGGTGGCTTGCCGAGCGAAGCGAGGCGGGAGGGTTGTTATGCCCGGTGCCGCGACGGAGGGAGTAAAATACTGGGCTCCCGCAAAAACTTTGTCCCCCTCACAATTCTCCCGTCAGCGCGGCAAGCGCTGTCTCCCGCGTGCCCAGAAGCCGCACGGTAGGGGAGAGCACCCGCCCTTCGCCCGCGCCGCCCAACATGCCCGCGTCGCCCGCCGAGCCCGCGCTCAACATGTCCGCCGCGCCCGCGCCGCCCGAAGAAAGCCCGCCGCCCGACACACCCGCGCCCTGCAAAGCGAGCCCGCCGCCCGGGTTCCAACGCTCGGGCTCATCGAACAAACTCAGCTGCCGCGCCTCGTCTTGCCTCGCGCCCAACGCGAGCAGCCCCTTCACGGCGCGCTCATCCTTGGCGCCCAAATATTTTCCCTTGCAGGTGATGAAGTGCTTCGCCCGTTTCAGGACGATGCGCATCCGCTTCAGGTCGCCGAAATCGAGCGCCGCATACCGCCTTGCCTCGGTGATCTTATACGCCCCTCTGCCGCCGATGCCCGGCACCCGCAGCAGCATCTCGAGGGGCGCGGTATTCACTTCCACGGGGAAACACTGCGGGTTCCTCAGCGCCCACGCGCACTTCGGGTCGTATTCGAGGGGCAGGTTTTCCCCCTCGGGCGCGATCTCCTCCGCCGTAAAGCCGTAAAAGCGGAGCAGCCAGTCCGCCTGATAGAGCCTGTGCTCCCGCAGCTGTCCCACGGGGAGCGTCGGCAGCAGACTGTCCTGCACGACAGGCACATAGGAAGAATAGTACACGCGCTTGAGCCCCATCTTTTGGTAGAGCGCCTCGGAAAGCCGCACGATGCGGCTGTCGGGCTCGGGGCTTGCGCCCACGATGAGCTGCGTCGTCTGCCCCGCGGGCAAAAAATGCCCCTTCCTGTGTTCTTCTTTGAATTCCGCCTTCTCCTTCACGAGCTGCCGCATGGGGGAGAGCAAACTCTCCGTCGACTTCTGCGGCGCCAAAAGTTTTAAGCTCGCCTCGGTGGGGAGCTCTAAATTATAACTCATGCGGTCGGCGTATTTCGCAGCTTCCGAAACGAGCCCCGCATCTGCCCGCGGGATGCCCTTTAAGTGGATATATCCGTGAAAGCGGTACTTGGTGCGCAGCAGCTTCACAGCGGCAAGCAACCGCTCCATCGTAAAGTCGGGCGTCTTTTCCACGGCGGAGGAGAGGAACAGCCCTTCGATATAGTTGCGCTTATAAAAGTCGAGGGTCAGCTCGGCGATCTCTTCGGGCGTCGCCGAAGCGCGCGGCACATCGGCGTCCGCGCGGTTGGGGCAGTAGCGGCAGGAATAGATGCAGCGGTTGGAGAGCAAAATTTTCAACAGCGAGATGCATCTCCCGTCGGGCGTGAAGGAATGGCAGCACCCCGCGGGCGCCGCGTTTCCCATGCCGCCGCCGTTCTTTCTGCCGCTTCCCGAAGAGGAGCACGAAACGTCGTACTTTGCGCTCTCCGTCAGAATTTTCAGCTTTTCCTCCGAGATCATGCCTTCATTATAGCACGCCGCCTGCCTATTGTCAAACAAATGTTCGATAAAATTTTGTTCTTGCCCCTTGCCAATCGCCGCAGGATATGCTATAATAACAAAAAACAACGTCCAATATGTGAACATTTCACGAAAAATTCACCCTGCGATGAAGTTCTCGTTATCACACGGGTATAAAATTAGAGAAACGCAGCGAGAGGAGGCAGAAGATGAAAGTTTTGATCGTAGACGACGAGGAGATGATCCGCGCGGTGCTTCGGGAGTACATCGAATTCGAAGGCGGCGAGGCGGACGAAGCGCAGGACGGCATGGAAGCAGTCAAAAAGGCGCGCGAAAACGATTACGACATCATTTTAATGGACGTCATGATGCCCAAGCTCGACGGTTTTTCCGCCGTCAAGGAGATCAGAAAATTCAAAAACACCCCCGTCATCATGCTCTCGGCGCGCGGCGAGGAATACGATAAGCTCTTCGGCTTTGAAATCGGCTCCGACGACTATGTGACGAAGCCCTTCTCCCCCAAAGAGGTGATGGCGCGCATCCACGCGGTCATCAACCGTTCGCAGGGCGCCGCCGCTCCCAAGCGCGACGTGTACGAATTCGAAGGGCTCAAAATAGACATGGTGGGGCGCAACGTCTATGTAGACGGCGAGCGCGCCGAACTCACCCCCAAGGAGTACGAGCTTTTATTTTACTTCGTGGAAAACCGCGGCGTGGCGCTCACCCGCGAGCGGCTTTTGAACCAAGTGTGGGGGTACGACTTCTACGGCGACGACCGCACCGTCGACACCCACGTCAAGATGCTGCGCGGCAACCTCAAGGAATACCGCAAATTCATCGTCACCCTGCGGGGCTTGGGATATAAATTCGAGGCGTAACCATGCCCGCTTTTTCGGCGCAAACAACACAAAAGCTGCATAAAAAATTCCAGCCCAGGAGCTTCAACCTCAACCTCATCCTCTGGGTGAGTTTTTCCGTGTTCACCATCGTCGTCATCG
>URMI01000037.1 GCA_900548845.1 uncultured Clostridia bacterium
CGCGCCAGGCTGGAGCGGCTCGCGGGGGATTAAGCGATGCTGAAAACGCTCTATCTCAAGAATATTGCCCTCGTCGATGAAGCGGAGATCGTCTTTTCGGAAGGGCTCAATGTGCTCTCGGGCGAGACGGGCGCAGGCAAGTCCGTCATTCTCGACAGCATCGATTTCGTCCTCGGCGCCAAGGCCGACAAGGGGATGATCCGTTCGGGGCAGAGCGAGTGCTCTGTGCGCGCCGAGTTCACCTGTGAGCCCGAACTTCTGCGTCCCGTCCTCGAAGAGCTCGACCTTGAAGAGAGCGATACGCTCCTCATCGTCCGCCGCCTGAATGCCGACGGCAGGGGTTCGCTCAAAGTCAACGGCTGCCCGATGACGGCGACCATGCTGAGGAAGCTCACCTCGCAGCTCGTGGACGTCCACGGGCAGAGCGAGCATTTCTTTTTGCTCAAAGAAACCAACCAGCTCCGCCTCCTCGATCAGATCGCGGGGACGGAGCGAGAGCGTGCGGAAGTTGCTTCCCTTTTGAAAGAGCGCCGATCTTATGCGGAAAAGCTTTCCTCTCTCGGTGGAGACGAAGGCGAACGCGAGCGCCGCGCCGATATCCTTCGCTTTCAGATCGACGAGCTTGAAAACGCCGCCCTCAAAGAGGGGGAAGAGGAAGAACTGACGGCGCTTCGCACCAAATATCAGAACGCGGAGAAGATCCTGGGCGGGCTCAAGACGGTGCGCGACGCGCTCCTTTCGGACGGCGGCGCATCGGACGCCGTGAATACCGCTCACCGCGGGCTCATCTCCATTGAAAAGTACGGCGATTACGCCGCTCTTTCCGAGCGGCTCGAGAGCGCGCTTGCGGAGATCGAGGACATCGGCGAGACGGCAGAATCGCTTGCCGAAGAGCTCGACATCGACGAGCGGGAAGCGGAGCGCGTGGAAAACCGCCTCGACGAGATCAAATCGCTCAAGAAGAAGTACGGCGGCTCGGTCGAAGAAGCGCTTAACTTCCTCACCCGCGCGAAGGAGGAGCTGCAGCTGCTTGAAAACAGCGCCGAGGAGTGCGAAAAGCTCAAAGCGCTGCTCGAGAGCAATGCAAAGAAGCTGTATTCTGCGTGCGAGGCGCTCACAAAAAAGCGCAAAGAGGGCGCGGAAGGCTTTACGCGGCGGGTCACGGAAGAGCTTAGAACGCTCAATATCCCTTCCGCCCGCTTTGAGATCGCCTTCGACCCTTATACGGAAGAAGACCTTCCGCGCGCCAATGCGGAAGGCTTGGACCGTGTCAAATTCCTCTTTTCCGCCAATGCGGGCGAGCCCGTCAAAGAGCTCGGCAAGATCATCAGCGGCGGCGAGATGAGCCGTTTCATGCTGGCGGTCAAGGCGCAGCTCTCTTCGATCGGCACCATCGGAACGTACATCTTCGATGAGATCGACGCGGGCATCGGCGGCAAGACGGCGCGCGTTGTGGCGGAAAAGTTCGCGGACATCGCGAAGACCACGCAGATCATCGCCGTCTCGCATCTCGCGCAGATCGCGGCGTTTGCCGACAGGCAGTTCCTCATCGAAAAGAAGGAAGAGGAGGGAAGGACATATTCCCGCATCCGCGCCCTCGAAGAGGAGGAACGCGCCGGGGAGCTTGTGCGCCTTCTGGGCGGCGAGCAGGGCGGCTCGGCGCTCATGCATGCCGAAGAGCTCCTGAAAAACGCCCGTGCCTATCGCTCGGAAAGGGCATCCTGAAAAATCTGAATAATCTTTTCGCGGCCTGCGCAAAGTAAGCTCATAAGAGGAGTTATCTTCTCGGGAGGACTTATGCGCAGGCTGGATTTTTATCAAAAACCGCATTGGAAGCGCGGCTTGGCGGGCGTGTGCGCGGCGGCGTTCCTGTGTGCGGCGGGTGCGGTGGAACGCTGTCTGGCGGCAGACGCCGCGGCGGCGGAATATTATATCGGGGGTATGGCGGCGGGGTTCACCCTCCCTGCGGGAGGCGTTCAGATCGTGGAACTGAGCTCCGTCGCGTGCGAGGAGGGCTCCCGCCGTCCTGCGGAGGAAGCGGGGCTCAGGGCGGGCGATCTCATCCTTGCGGCGAATTCGGTTGCCCTCGGCAGCATCGAAGACCTTACGGCGGCATTGGAGCGGAGCGGCGGAAAGGAGATGCGGCTCACCCTTTCGCGCGACGGAAAGACCATGGAGCTCGGCGTACTTCCCGCCAAAGACAAGAAGACGGGCAAATTTAAGATCGGCGTGCTCATCCGCGATACGCTCTCGGGCATCGGCACCATTACCTATATCGAAAAGGACAGCCTGCATTTCGGGGCGCTCGGCCACGGCGTGAGTGAAGGACCGATCCCCGATGCTTCCGAAGCGAAGGTGTTTGCCTGCAACGTCATCGGCGTCAATAAGGGGACGCGCGGCAAGGCGGGGGAGCTGAAGGGGCTCTTCCTGAACGATCGGACGATCGCCCGTGCGGAGCATTTCTGCGGCACGGGGCTTTTCGGCACATTTGCGGGCGGCTATGATTTTTCATCGTGCGAGACGGCGCAGATCGCTTCCGTTTCCGAAGCGACGATCGGAAAAGCCGTCATCTATTCGACGGTGGACGGCACGCAGCCCAAGGCGTATGAGATCGCCATCGCCAAAGTGGATGCGAACGACCGTGACAACAAAAATTTTGTCATCAAAGTGACGGACGAAACGCTCATCGAAGAGACGGGCGGCATCGTGCAGGGGATGAGCGGCAGCCCCATCCTGCAGAACGGGAAGCTCATCGGCGCGGTGACGCACGTCTTTTTGAACGACCCCACGCGGGGATACGGCATCTCCATCGAGCGAATGATGGCGGGGGAGCGGGAACGTTGAAGCATAATTTACGAAAGTCTCCGCAAAATAGGGGCATGAAGAAACTGACGATCGCGGCGGCGTGCGTGTTTGCGGCGCTTGGCTGCCTGGGGAATGCCTCGCCCGTACAAACCGGGGCGAAGGCGGTCTATGTGTGCGATGCGGACAGCGGCACGCCCGTTTCCGCCGAGGCGGAGACGGAACATCTGCCCATCGCGAGCATGTGCAAGGTGATGACGCTGCTCCTTGCCTTTGAGGCGGTGGACGAGGGCGAACTGAAGTTGGACGAGCAGATCGAAGTCAGCGAACATGCGGCGGGTATGGGCGGTTCTCAGGTCTTTCTCGATGCGGGGCTCTCCTATCCCGTGGGGGAGCTTTTGAAGAGCATCGCCGTCTGTTCTGCGAATGATTCGTGTGTGGCGGTCTCCGAACGGCTTGCAGGCAGCGAAGAAGCCTTTGTGGAGCGTATGAACGAGCGGGCGCGTGAGCTGGGTGCCGCGGATACGCTGTTTGCCAATTGCACGGGGCTTCCGCGCGAACCGCAGTACTCCTGCGCGAAGGACGTCGCCCTGATGCTGCGGGAGCTCATCAAACATGAGACCTTCTTTTCCTATGCGGGCGTGCGCCTTGAAGATTTTCATCACCCCGACGGACGTGTGACGACGATGACGAACACCAACAAGCTTTTGCGCGGCACCTGCGGCTGCGACGGCGGGAAAACGGGATACACGCAGGAGGCGGGTTTCTGCCTCGCTGCGACGGCAAAGCGGAACGACACGCGCCTTATCTGCGTCGTCATCGGAGCGAAGAGTTCGGACGGGCGCTTTGAAACCGTCTCCCGCCTTCTCAACGAGACGTTTGCGGGCTATGAACGCAAGATCGCAGCGGCGGCGGGCGAGCCTGTGGGCCAGGGAGTCGCCGTCAAGGGAAGTGTGACGCGCACCATCGGCGTGGCGCCCGAACGTTCGCTCGGCGTCTTTCAGAAGAAGGGTGAGAGGGGAGAGGTGCAGACAGAGCTCATCCTGCCCGCCGCCGTCGGCGCCCCGATATTGCAGGGGGATCGTGTGGGGGAGATCGTCCTTATGAAAGACGGCGTGGAGATCGACCGCTGTGCTCTCGTGAGTTTGGAAAATGCCGCGCGGTATTCCTATGGGGAAGCCTTCCGTGAGGGGGCGAGGCTCTGGAATTGACGCGTTAGCATAGTACTATGTCTGACATAATATCTGGATTTTGCTCAGAATGCAGAAAATATGAAGAAAAAGAGACCCGCAGCGATATGCGGGTTTTTCTTGACGCAAACGCCTTCCCCGTGGTATAATCTTGTTAGATTCTAAGGAAGGAACGCATATGAATACGAGAGATACTTTGAAGATCAACGCGGCGGGGCACCTCGAGATCGGCGGCGCCGACTGCACGGAACTTGCAAAGGAGTTCCAAACGCCGCTCTATGTCTTTGACGAGGCGTATATCCGCAAGATGATGGCGCTCTACCGCGACACCATCAACGAAGAGTACGACGGCCACGGGCTCGTCTTGTACGCCTCGAAGGCGTTTTCCTGCAAGGCGATGTATGAGATCGCAAAACAGGAGGGCATCGGCGTCGACGTCGTTTCGGGCGGGGAGCTCTATACGGCGCTTTCGGTGGGATTCCCGGCGGAAAAGATCTATCTCCACGGCAACAATAAACTTCCCTATGAGCGCCGGGAAGCGCTCGATGCGAAGATCGGCGGGATCGTCGTCGACGCCTATACCGAAGCGGACGCGCTCGATCTGGAAGCGCAGGAGCGCGGGATGGTGCAGGACGTTCTCATCCGCGTCAATCCCGGGGTGGAGGCGCACACGCACGCCTTTGTGCAGACGGCGACCCCCGATTCTAAATTCGGCTTTTCCGCCGCCGACGGCGCGGCGCTTGCGATGACCCGCCATGTCCTTTCCAAAAAGCATCTGCGCCTTCGCGGTTTTCATTGTCATATCGGTTCGCAGATCTTCGAAAAGCAGTCCTTCGTTCTCGCCGCCGGGAAAATGTGCGCTTTTATGGAGAAGGTCAAAGCGGAGACGGGCTTTGAAGCGGATATCCTCGATCTTGGCGGAGGGTTCGGCATCTGGTACACGGATGAGGACGCGAAACTCCCCGTAGACGGCTACAAGGGTTATCTTTCCGCGCTCATTTCTGCTCTCAAAAGCGAATGTGCGGCGCGCGGGCTCAAAAAGCCCTATCTTCTCATCGAGCCCGGCCGCTCCATCGTGGGGGAAGCGGGCATCACGCTCTACACCGTGGGCGCCATCAAAGAGATCCCCGGCATCCGCAAATATCTTGCAGTGGACGGCGGCATGTTCGATAATCCCCGCTACTGCCTCTATCAGTCCAAATACACGGCGGTGCTTGCGAACCGCGCCTTGGAACAGCCGACGGAGCGCGTCGCCATCGCGGGCAAATGCTGCGAGAGCGGAGATCTCATCGGCCTCGATTTCAACCTTCCCAAGGCGAAGGAGGGCGATCTCATTGCCGTGCTCTCGACGGGCGCCTACAATTATTCGATGGCAAGCAATTACAACCGCAACCTGATCCCGCCCGCCGTGCTCGTCAAAGACGGCAAAGCGCGCTATATCGTCAGGCCGCAGAGCTATGAAGACCTCGTCCGCAACGACGTCGTGCCCGAAGATCTCGGAAAATAAATGATAAGACACCGATTTTATCCCGAAAAGCCCGTTTGAAAGCGGGCTTTTTGCGTTTATAAAAACGTTGATAAAATTTCGCCGCATCGGCGCACGGCGCGCGGGCGGCCATTCAAGGAGTACTACGAGTTATGGAAAGACAGGGCAATATCAGGATCGCAAGCGAAAACATGATGCCCATCATCAAAAAGTGGCTGTATTCGGATAAGGACATCTTTTTGAGGGAGATCGTCTCCAACGCATCGGATGCGATCACGAAGTATAAAAAGCTCGTCTCGCTCGGCGAAGCTTCGGAAGACGAACGCTATCAGATCGTCGTCACGACGGACGACAAGGCGGGAACGCTGACCGTCGAAGATAACGGCATCGGCATGACCGAAGAGGAGGTGGAAAAATATATCACGCAGATCGCCTTCTCGGGTGCTGCGGATTTCCTCGAAAAGTACGAGAAAGCGGGCGGAGAGGGCATCATCGGTCACTTCGGCCTCGGCTTTTATTCCGCATACATGGTCTCGGACAACATCGAGATCTTCACGAAATCCTACCGCGAAGGGAGCAAGGGCGTGCATTGGCAGTCGGACGGCAACAGCACTTACACCATCGGCGAGTGTGACAAGCAAACGCGCGGCACCAAGGTCGTCATGCATCTTGCGGAGGGCGAGAAGGAGTTCGCAAGAGAGAGCGAAGTGAGAAAGCTCCTCAACAAGTACTGCTCCTTCATGCCGTATGAGATCTTTTTGAACCCCAAGCCGGAGGAAGAACTCAACAAGGATCTGAAGGAAGGGGAAGAGCCCAAAAAGAATACGCCCGTCAATACGACGGAGCCGCTCTATCTCAAACAGCCCAAGGACTGCACGGAGGAGGAATACAAAGACTTCTACCGCCATACCTTTGCAGATTTCAACGAGCCGCTCTTCTGGATCCACCTCAACATGGAGTATCCCTTCCGCCTGAAAGGCATCCTCTACTTCCCCAAGGTGAGAAAGCAGGTGGAGCTCGAGCGCGGGCAGGTCAAGCTCTATTGCAACCAGGTGTTCATCGCCGATAACATCAAGGAGGTCATCCCCGAATTCCTGATGCTTTTGAACGGTGTCATCGATTGCCCCGATATCCCGCTCAATGTCTCGCGTTCCTTCCTTCAGAACGATGCGCAGGTGCAGAAGATCGCAAAGCATATCACCAAGAAGGTGGCGGATAAGCTCAAAGAGCTCTACCGCGACGACAAGGAAAAGTACGAGAACTGCTGGAAGGATCTTGCAACCTTCGTCAAGTTCGGCTGCGTCAAGGACGACAGGTTTTACGATCAGGTCAAGGATATCGTCATCTACAAAAACCTCGAAGGCAAATACGTTCCGCTTCCTTCCATGTTCGGCGAAGAGGTCTCGGAAGAGGACGCCAAGAATGGCAAGGAGCCGCAGTCCGTCTACTACGTCTCCGACGAAAAGAAGCAGGCGCAGTATATCAAAATGTTCAAAGACGCGGGGCTTGACGCCATCGTCTGCGATACCTATATCGACCCGCACTTCATCAGTTACATCGAGTATAAAAATCCTACCCGCGTGCGCTTCTTGCGCATTGACGCCGATATTGCTGGCGCGCTCAAAGAGGCGGGCGAAGAGAATGCAGATGAGTCGAAGGAGATCCAGGGCATCTTTGAAAAGGCGCTTGAAGGCAAGCACGTCAAAGTGACGGCGGAAAAGCTCAAGGATGCCGACGTGCCCGCCGTCGTCAACGTTTCCGAATTCATGCGCAGGATGTCCGAAATGAACTCCTTCTATATGATGGGGGATAGCGCGGCGGACGTGACGCTCGTCGTAAATCTGTCGAGCCCTGCCGTGCAGGCGCTCAAGGGTGCGGACGAGGAGGCGCAGAAGCTCTCCGTCATGCAGATGTACTACCTTGCGATGCTCGCCTACAAGCAGCTCTCGCCCGAAGAACTTGCGGAATACACGCGCAATCAGAACGAGCTCATCAAAAAGTATCTCGGGAATTAAAAAAAATTCTGTAAGGGACTTGACATTCCCGTGTGAAGCGCGTATAATGATACACGGCACTTAAGTTTGATACCTGTTTGAACACGAAGCGTGATCGATAGCGCAACGCAGAAAAGGTCTTTCAGGCGGCGCCACAGGAGGTATTTTTGTGAACGGAACTGTGAAATGGTTCAATGACGGGAAAGGTTATGGGTTTATTTCCAACGACGAGGGGGGTGACGATATCTTCGTTCACTTCTCCGCCATCCAGACGGAGGGATTCCGCACGCTGAAGGAAGGGCAGAAGGTCTCGTTCGAGGCTGAACCCGATCCCAAGGACAGCGGGAAGCTCCGTGCGGTGAATGTAGTTCCCCTTTCCTAAGGCAAGCGCGGCGGCACTTTCAAATCATATTGAAATTCTACTGCGAAAAAACACGGCTTTCCCGCCGTGTTTTTTCATGCTGCGGAGGGGGCGGGTGCTGCCGTTTGCAGGGCGCTGCCGTTCGTGTGCCGCACCATTTTTTGGAGCGGCGGCATACGATGGGGTATGTTTTCCGAACTCTTCCCGGGCGGCGTCTATTTTATCGGGATCGGCGGCGTGAGCATGAGCGCGCTCGCCCGTCTTCTGAGCGCGCACGGCGTCCGTGTGCGCGGGAGCGACGCTGCC
>URMI01000038.1 GCA_900548845.1 uncultured Clostridia bacterium
GCTCTTCCGATCTCTGCTATGTGCACGACGCGCGTCTGCAGGCGGGCAGGTTCCTCGCGGAGGAATATCCTATCGAAGCAGACGTCGTTGTCGGCGTGCCCGATTCCGGCCTCGACGCCGCCATGGGCTATGCGCAGGCTTCGGGCATCCCGTACGGCATCGGCTTCCTGAAAAACAAATATATCGGGAGAACGTTCATCGCACCCGACCAGAAGATGAGAGAGGACCGCGTTCGCATCAAGCTCAATGTCATCGCATCCGAAGTCAGGGGCAAGCGCGTCATCCTCGTCGACGATAGCATCGTCCGCGGCACGACTTCCATCCCCATCGTCAAGCAGCTGCGCGACGCGGGCGCGACGGAAGTGCATTTCCTCTCCTCCGCGCCCAAGTTCCTCAACCCCTGCTACTACGGCACGGACATCGCCTCGCGCGATAACCTCATCGCCTGCCATCACACGACGGAGGAGATCGCTTCCATCATCGGCGCCGATTCCGTGGGGTATCTGAGCCTCGAGCACGCCAAGCGCATCGCGGGCACGGACGGCACGGAGTTCTGCATGGCATGCTTCGACGGCGTCTATCCCACCGAGGAGCCCCGCGAGACGGACAAGAACCGCTTCGAGCGGCCCATCAGCGACAATCCCAAGTTCCAAAAGAACGCATAAAGGAGCACCATGGAAAAGAGTTTTTCGGAGAGCTATAAGGAGGCGGGCGTCGACATCACCGCGGGCTACCGCGCGGTGGAGCTCATGAAGAAGCACGTCGCGCGCACCATGCCCGACGGCAAGGCGGATATCGGCGGCTTCGGCGGCCTCTTCCCGCTCGACATTGCGGGGATGAAGGAGCCCGTGCTCGTTTCGGGCACGGACGGCGTCGGCACCAAGCTCCGCATCGCCCAGCTTCTCGATAAGCACGATACGATCGGCATCGACTGCGTCGCCATGTGCGTCAACGACATCATCTGCTGCGGCGCAAAGCCTCTTCTCTTTCTCGACTATATCGCCTGCGGCAGGAACGTGCCCGAGCGCATCGCCGAGATCGTCGGCGGCGTCGCGGAAGGCTGCGTGCAGGCGGGCTGTGCGCTCGTCGGCGGTGAGACCGCCGAGCATCCCGGCACGATGGCGGAGGACGATTACGACCTTGCGGGCTTTTCCGTCGGCATCGTCGATAAGAGCAAGGTCATCGACAATTCCAGGATGCAGGCGGGCGACGTGATGATCGCGCTGCCCTCTTCGGGCGTGCACAGCAACGGGTTTTCCCTCGTGCGCAAGGTGTTCGACGTCGAGCACTGCGACCTCAAAGCCCCCGTCGAAGAGCTTCACGGCGCTTGCCTCGGGGAGACGCTGCTTGCACCCACCCGCATCTATGTGAAGCCCGTCCTTGCCGTCATGAAGGAAGTGACGATCAAGGGCATCTCGCACATCACGGGCGGCGGCTTCTACGAGAATATGCCCCGTTCCATCCCCAAGGAGCTGGGCGTGAAGATCGAAAAGAGCGCCGTCAGGGTGCCTCCCATCTTCTCGCTCATCCAAAAGAAGGGCAATATCTCCGAACACGACATGTTCAACACCTTTAATATGGGCGTGGGCATGAGCGTCGTCGTCGCGAAAGAGGATGCGGAGCGCGCCGTAGAGCTCTTCAGGGCAAACGGCGAGGACGCGTACATCCTCGGCACCATCGTTGAAAGCGAAGACGGGGTGCTCCTCGTATGAATAAGGTGCGCATCGCCGTGCTCTGTTCGGGCGGCGGCACCAACTTTCAGGCCATTCTGAGCGCCCAGCAGGCGGGCATGATCGAACACGGGGAAGTCGTCCTGCTCATTTCCGACCATAAGGACGCCTACGTTCTGACGCGCGCTATGCGCAACGGCGTGGAGAGCGCCGTCGTCGACGTACACGAAGTGCCCGACCGCAGGGAACGCGAGGAGCGCATCCTCGGGATCCTGCGCGAAAAGGAGATCGGCTTTGTCGTCTTCGCGGGCTTCATGTCCATCCTGAGCGAACGCTTCACCCGCGCCTATGAGGGGCGCATCATCAACGTGCATCCCTCGCTCATCCCCAGCTTCTGCGGGAAGGGCTATTACGGGCTGCACGTCCATGAGGCGGTGCTTGCCCGCGGCGTCAAAGTGACGGGCGCGACCGTGCATTTCGTCACCGAAGAGTGCGACGGCGGCCCCATCATTTTGCAGCGCGCCGTCGAGGTCAAAGAGGGCGATACCCCCGAGTCGCTGCAAAAGCGCGTCATGCGCGAGGCGGAGTGGGTGATATTGCCCGAAGCGGTCGAGCTTGTGTGTAAGAGCTTGTCCCAAGCGTAAAAAGCATCTGCGTCGCAATACTTTGTCGCGCTGCGGCAACTTTCGGTCACTTATCTCTTAGTAAGCTCCCTCAAGTTTTCCTCGCGCTCCTCGTCTTGCTCGCATCTGCTTTTTAGAGATTACCCGAAGTTATCCGAAAGGGTCTATTTGAATATCACATCCGGAGGAGAGATATGAGTTACGCAGTCAAAACCATGAAAGAAGCGCTCTTCGGCAACCCCTATGTGGGGCGCGGCATCGTCATCGGCAAGTCCGAAGACGGCAAAAAGGCGGTCTTTGCCTATTTCATCATGGGCAGGAGCGAGAACAGCCGCAACCGCGTGTTCGTCGAACAGGGCGAAGAAGTCACCATCTATCCCTATGACGAGAGCAAGGTGAAAGATCCTTCCCTCATCATCTACTCCCCCGTGAAGCGGGTGGGGGACAAGGTCATCGTCACCAACGGCGACCAGACGGATACCATCGAAGAGGCGCTCAAAAACGGCAAGTGCTTCCGCCATGCTTTGAAGAGCCGCTGCTTCGAGCCCGACGCGCCCAACTACACCCCCCGCATCAGCGGTATCTTCGATCTCAAGGACTTCAAGTACTCCCTCTCTATCTTAAAGAGCGCGGACGAGAAGGGCTCTGCCTGCAACCGCTATACCTTCGACTACGAGCCCCTGAACGGCCTCGGGCATTTCATCCACACCTACGAGACGGACGGCGACCCGCTGCCCACCTTCACGGGCGAGCCCGAGCGCGTCTTCATCCCGAACGATCTCAACGCCTTTGCCGAGGAGATCTGGGAAAACCTCGACGCGAACAACAAGATCTCGCTCTGCTGCCGCGCCTACGATCTTGCTACGGGCGTATACGAGAACGTCCTTTATAACCGTTTTGAAAGAGAGGTGAACGCATGAAAGAATTTTCCTTAAAATACGGCTGCAACCCCAACCAGAAGCCTGCGCGCATCTTCATGGCGAACGGCGCCGATCTCCCCGTTGAGATCCTGAACGGGCGGCCCGGTTACATCAACTTTCTGGACGCTTTCAACTCCTGGCAGCTCGTCAAGGAGATCAAAGAAAACACGGGCATGGTCGCGGCGACGAGCTTCAAGCACGTCTCTCCGACGTCTGCGGCGGTCGGCAAGCCTCTTTCCGAGGCGCTCAAAAAGAGCTGCTTTGTCGACGACATCGAGGGCCTCGACGATTCCCCGCTCGCCTGCGCCTATGCGCGTGCGCGCGGCACCGACCGCATGTCCTCCTTCGGCGACTGGATCGCCCTTTCCGACGAGTGCGATGAAGTGACGGCAAACATCGTAAAGCGTGAAGTTTCCGACGGCATCATCGCCCCCGGCTATACCCCGAAGGCGCTGGAAATTTTGAAGGGCAAGCGCAAGGGCGGCTATAACATCGTCAGGATCGATAAGGACTATGTGCCCGAAGAGATCGAGCGCAAGCAGGTGTTCGGCGTCACCTTCGAACAGGGCCGCAACAACTTCAAGATCGACAGGGCGCTGCTTTCTAACATCGTCACGAAAAATAAGGAGCTCCCCGAAGACAAGGCGATCGACCTCATCATCTCGCTCATCACGCTCAAATACACGCAGAGCAATTCCGTGTGCTTCGCGGCGGACGGGCAGGCGATCGGTGTGGGCGCGGGGCAGCAGTCGCGCATCCACTGCACCCGCCTTGCGGCGCAGAAGGCAGACCTCTGGCACTTGCGCCAGCACGAAAAGGTGCTTTCTTTGCAATTTGCCGAGGGCGTGGGCAGACCCGAGATGAACAACATCATCGATCTCTATCTTTCCGAGGATGCGGATGACGTGCTCGCGGAGGGCGCATGGCAGAAGTGCTTCAAGGTGCGCCCCGAGCCCTTCACGAAGGAGGAACAGCGCGCGTACCTTGCGACCATCTCGGGCGTTTCTTTGGGCAGCGACGCCTTCTTCCCCTTCTCCGACAACATCGAGCGGGCATATAAGAGCGGCGTCACCTATGTGGCGGAGCCTGGCGGCTCGGTGCGCGACGACCTCGTCATCGAGGCGGCGGACAGCCACAACATGGTGATGGCGTTCACGGGGATGCGTCTCTTCCATCACTGAAAAAACATACAATACACGGCGCAGACCCGCTTATTTTGCGGGTTTGCGCGTTAGCATTTTATAAAAGAGGAATGTTACATGGATATTTTAGTCGTAGGAGGCGGCGGCAGAGAGCACGCCGTCATCAAAGCGCTCAATAAGAGCAGGCGTTCGGGCAAGATTTACGCTCTGCCCGGTAACGGGGGCATCGCGGAGGACGCGGAATGCTTCCCCGTCAAGGCGACGGACATCGAAGGCATTGTCCGCTTCGCCCGCGAAAGGAAGGTGGACTTCGCCGTCGTCACGCCCGACGATCCGCTCGTTCTGGGCTGCGTCGATGCGCTGGAAGCGGCGGGCATCCCCTGCTTCGGCCCCACCAAAGACGCTGCCGTCATCGAAGGCAGCAAGGTCTTTTCCAAGGAACTCATGAAGAAATACGGCATCCCCACGGCAAAGAGCGAAACGTTCTCCGAGCCCGAGGCAGCCGTCGCATATTTGAAGAACGCGCCCTATCCCGCCGTCATTAAGGCAGACGGGCTGGCGCTCGGGAAAGGCGTCGTCATTGCGCAAAACTTTGGAGAGGCGGAAGCCGCCGTCAAGAACATGATGGTCGATCACGTCTTCGGCGCGAGCGGCAGCCGCATCCTCGTCGAGGAGTTCTTGACGGGCCCCGAAGTTTCCGTCCTCTCCTTCACGGACGGAAACATTGTCGTTCCCATGCTCTCGTCGATGGACCACAAGCGCGCAAAAGACGGCGACGAAGGGCTCAATACGGGCGGCATGGGCACCGTCGCGCCCAATCCCTATTACACGGAAGAGATCGCAAAAGAGTGCATGGAACAAATTTTCCTGCCCACCATCCGTGCGATGAAGGCGGAGGGGCGCACCTTCAAGGGCTGCCTCTATTTCGGGCTCATGCTCACGAAGGACGGGCCGAAGGTTATCGAATATAACTGCCGCTTCGGCGATCCCGAAACGCAGGTCGTGCTGCCCCTTCTCACGAGCGATCTTCTCGAGATCATGCTCGCCGTGCGCGGAGGAACGCTCCGCGAAGACATGGTGCGCTTCCGAGAAGGCGCCGCCTGCTGCGTCGTGCTCGCTTCGGAGGGCTATCCTCAGAAGTACGAGACGGGCTTTGAGATCGCGCTGCCCGCATGCCATGCGAACGAGGACATCTACATTGCGGGCGCCAGGAAGCAGGGCGAAAAGCTTGTGACGTCGGGCGGGAGAGTGCTCGGCGCGGTGGCGACGGCGGAAGATCTCCCGCGCGCCGTCGAGGCTGCTTACGCGCTTGCGGGGCGCATCTCCTTCCAAAACGCTTATATGAGACATGATATCGGCAGGCGCGCGCTTGCCGCCCTCAAAAACTGATCGGAGAAGACACATGGTTTACAGGATCTACGTGGAAAAGAAGGACGGGTTCGACCATGAGGCGAAGAGCCTCCTTTCGGATGCAAGAGAGCTTCTGGAGCTTTCGGGCATCGAGCACATCCGCATCATCAACCGTTACGATGCCGAAGACATCGAAAAACCGCTCTTCGACGCCTGCGTGAAGACGGTGTTTTCCGAGCCGCAGATGGACAGAGCGACGGAAAAACTCGAACTTTCGGGCGCCAAGGTGTTCGCGGTGGAATACCTTCCCGGGCAGTTCGATCAGCGCGCCGATTCGGCGGCGCAGTGCATCCAGCTCGTTTCGAAGGGCAAGCGCCCCCTCGTGCGCACGGCAAAGCTCTATGCGGTGTACGGGAACGTCACCGAAGAGGCGCTTGCCGCCCTCAAAAAGTACGTCATCAACCCCGTGGAGAGCCGCGAGGCGAGCCTCGCTCTCCCCGAAACGCTGCACATCGCGCACCCCGTTCCCTCCGAAGTGGAGACGCTTTGCGGCTTTTTGCAGATGGAAGGGGAGGCGCTTCATGCCTTTGTTGAAAAGTACGCCCTCGCGATGGACGAGGACGACATCCGTTTCTGCCGCGACTATTTCCGCAAAGAGGGGCGCGATCCCACCCTCACGGAGATCCGCATGATCGACACCTATTGGTCGGATCACTGCCGCCACACCACCTTCTTAACGACGGTAGACGGCGTCACCTTCGACGATCCCATGCTGCAGTCCGCTTACGAGGAGTATCTTGCGGCGCGCAAGGAACTTGACCGCACCAAGCCTGTCAATCTGATGGACATCGGCACGCTCGCCGCAAAAGTGCTGAAAAAGCGCGGGATGCTCGAAAAGCTCGACGAATCGGAGGAGATCAACGCCTGCACCGTCAAGATCAAGGTGGATATCGACGGCAAGGCGGAGGACTGGCTGCTCCTTTTTAAGAACGAGACGCACAATCACCCGACGGAGATCGAGCCCTTCGGCGGCGCGGCGACTTGCATCGGCGGCGCCATCCGCGATCCGCTCTCGGGCAGGAGCTACGTCTATGCCGCCATGCGCGTGACGGGCGCGGGCGATCCCCTCGTTCCCGTCCGCGATACGATGAAGGGCAAGCTCCCCCAGCGCAAGATCGTCACGACGGCTGCGGCAGGCTATTCTTCCTACGGCAACCAGATCGGCCTTGCGACGGGGCAGGTCGATGAACTCTATCACAGCGGGTATGTCGCAAAGCGCCTCGAGATCGGCGCGGTCATCGCGGCGACGCCCGCGGAGAACGTGCGGCGCGAAGTGCCGTCTCCGGGCGATCTTGTCATCCTCCTCGGCGGCAGAACGGGCCGCGACGGCTGCGGCGGCGCGACGGGCTCTTCAAAGTCGCACACGCTCGAATCGCTCACCCACTGCGGCGCGGAAGTGCAGAAGGGCAACGCGCCCGAAGAGAGAAAGCTCCAGCGCCTCTTCCGCAACAAGGAGGCGATGCTGCTCATCAAGCGCTGCAACGACTTCGGCGCGGGCGGCGTGTCCGTCGCCATCGGCGAGCTTGCCGACGGCCTTACGATCGACCTCAACGCCGTGCCCAAGAAGTACGACGGCCTCGACGGCACCGAACTTGCCATCTCCGAATCGCAGGAGCGCATGGCGGTCGTCGTCGAAGCAGATAAAGCAGAGCGCTTCATCGAACTTGCGGGCAAAGAAAATTTGGAGGCGACCGTCGTTGCCAAAGTGACGGAAGAGCCCCGCCTCGTCATGACATGGAACGGCAAGACCATCGTCGACGTCTCGCGCGAGTTCCTGAATTCCAACGGCGCGGAAAAACATATCACGGTAGCGGCGCAGGGCTGCAAAGACTACGAGCGTCCTACGCCTCAGGACTTTGCGGAAGGGATGAAGGCGCTTGCGGGCGATCTCAACGTCTGTTCCAAGCGCGGGCTTTCCGAACGCTTCGATTCCACCATCGGCGCGGGGACCGTCCTCATGCCCTTCGGCGGCAAATATCAGATGACTCCGCCCCAGGCGATGGTGCACCTCATCTCGGCGGAGAAGGGGCATACGGACACCGTCTCCTACATGGCGTGGGGCGGCAACCCCTATGTGACCGAAAAAAGCCCCTATCACGGCGCCTATCTTGCCGTCGTCGAGAGCGTTTGCAAGCTCATCGCGGCGGGTGCAAGCTTTGAAGACGTCTATCTCTCCTTCCAGGAGTATTTCTTAAAGCCCGGGCACGACCCCAAGCGCTGGGGCCAGCCGCTTTCGGCGCTCCTCGGCGCGTTCAAGGCGCAGCTCGATCTCGGCGTCGCCGCTATCGGCGGCAAGGACTCCATGAGCGGCACCTTCGAACA
>URMI01000039.1 GCA_900548845.1 uncultured Clostridia bacterium
TCTTCCGATCTTGCCTCGCAGGGGCAGGCGCGCACGGCGGCGCTCTCCTTAAAACTTGCTGAAGTGGAAATTTTCACCCGCCTTGCGGGGGAGCCGCCCGTGCTCGTCCTCGACGACGTGATGAGCGAGCTCGACCTGCCGCGAAGAAAAAAGCTCGTCGCCCGCACCGAAGGGCTGCAGTGCATCATCACCTGCACGCACGCCGAGCGCGTTTTATACGGCAAAGAGACCAACAAGATCCGCATCCACGGGGGGAAGATCGTATCATGAGAGCCGACCTTCACCTGCATTCCCTCTGTTCGGACGGAAAATATGCGCCATCGGAAGTCGCTGCTCTCTGCAAAGAGGCGGGACTTCCCCTCTTTTCCCTGACCGATCACGACAGCATGGAAGGGGTCTTTGAGGCGGTGAGCGCCGCGAAGGAGCTCGGCATCTGCTGCGTTCCCGGCTGGGAAGTTTCCGCCTATCGGGATGTCAAAGTGCATATCCTCGGCTATGGCTGTGAGCGGGGGGAAGCGTATTTCCGCTTTCTAAAAGAGCGGAAAGAAGGCGCCCTCGTCCGCTCGGAGGATATGATAAAAAAGGCGAATGCGGTCCTCGGGCTCAATGTGTCGCTTGAAGGCGCGCTCGCTCTCCGCGCCCGTCCCGACGCGCCCCTTCACACCATGCACGTCGTGCGCGCCTTTGCGCGGGCTTTGGGGGCAACAGAGGGGGACGCCTACCGCGAGATGGCAGGAAAGCTCTATCTGGAGCTTTTCGACCGCGGTAAGCCCGCCTATTCCGATCTCTGCCGCCCTTCGCCCGAAGACGCGGTCGAGATCATCCACGCTGCGGGCGGCATCGCCGTGCTCGCGCATCCCGGCCGTATCCGTCTCAGCGAGCAGGAAAAGCGCGCCCTTTTCGATCGCCTTGTGTGCCTGGGGCTGGACGGGATAGAGTGCGCCTATACGACGCATACTGAGGAGGAGACGCAGGCGTATTCCGCCTATGCTAAAGCGCACGGGCTGATGATAAGCGGCGGGTCGGACTTTCATATGGAAGACGGCGTCCACGTTGTTGGCATGCCCGCCTTCGAGCCCGACGAACGGCTGATTACCGCTCTGCGCTCGCGCGGGGTGGGCATTTGAGAGGGCTTCGGAAGTTTTTGTTCGTATGTTCGGCGGCTGCGCTCCTTGTGGGGAGCGCTCTTGCTTTTTCTGCCCCGCCCCGTTTCGCGCGGGCGGAGGAGGCGGCTGCTCTTTCGGAAGGGGAAGCGCTGCTCTCTTCCTGTACGACGTATTTCAGCGAGGAGAACGTTGGCCGCGCGCACAACATCCGCCTTGCGGCGGAGCGCATCTCGGGCATCGTGCTTTCCCCGCGCGAAAGCTTTTCCTTCAATGCGGCGGTGGGGGAGCGCACCGAAGAAAACGGGTTTTCGGAAGCGCCCGTCATCGAGCGCGGCGAATACGTCCCGGGAACGGGCGGCGGCGTGTGTCAGGTGAGCAGCACCCTCTTTCATGCGGCGCTCGAAGGGGGGCTGCGCGTTTCAGAGAGCCATCCGCATTCTCTTTCCGTCTCCTATCTCCCGCCCTCCCTCGATGCGATGGTGAGCAAATGGAGCGATCTGAAGCTCCTCAATGCCCGCTCGTCGCCCGTGAGGATGGAGGCCGGGGCGAAGAACGGCGCGCTCACCGTGCGCCTCTACGGCACGCCCGACGGGCTCAGATACCGCGCGGAGAGCGTCACGCTCGCCTCTTTGCCCCTGCCCGAAGGGGAGGAGGGGGAAGAGGGGCTCGTGAGCGAGAGTTTTCTTTGCGTCTATGGGGAGGGCGGGGAGCTCATCTCCCGCACGCGGGTGAGAAAAGACGTATATGTGCCCAAAAAGAGGGGCGGATGAGTGCAAAATCCGACAAAAAACGGCGGAAGATCGCGGAAAAAGTGCGCAAACTTGCGTAAAAACAGTTGATTTTTGCCCCTGTTTCGGTTATAATCATCAGGTGAATTCGGGCGTTCCGCTGCCGCGGCCCTACATTTCGGGGCAAATACCAAACCGGGAATGAACGCTTTGTGATCGAATGGAGGTTCAGTCAATGAAAGGTCTCATTGAAGCGATCGAGCGCGAGGGGCTCAAAGAGAACGTGCCCCAGTTCAATGTCGGCGACACCGTCAAGGTGGGCTACCGCATCATCGAGGGCGGCAAGGAAAGGATCCAGAACTTCGAGGGCGTCGTCATCGCCAAGAAGCACGGCGGGATCCGCGAGAGCTTCACGGTGCGCCGTCTTTCCTTCGGCGTCGGTGTGGAGCGCTGCTTCCCTCTGCACTCCCCCAAGGTCGCCTATGTCACCGTCGTCCGTGCGGGCAAGGTGAGAAGGGCAAAGCTTTACTATCTCCGCGGCCGCACCGGCAAGGCTGCCAAGGTCAAGGAAGATATCTGAAAAAGCAACGAACGAAAGGCGGCGCTTACGGCGCCGCTGATTTTTTTTGAAAATTTGCCAAAAACCGTTGCCAATTGCGCCGTAATCGGTTAGAATAGAGGGCGACGGCAATAACTTGTTATAATAAGGAAAGCATTTATGAAGAAGAATTTCTGGAAAGACGCCTCTAAATTTTTCCGCGCCTTCCTCATCTTAGCGCTCGCGTTCCTCGTCATCGGGCTGGGGACTTTGGGCAGCGTGATGTCCACGGGCGATTCCTTCGTCCTCACCGCAAAGCAGGACGGGGATGAAAAGGAGCCCTCCCTCATGTTCCACCTCACCCTTCCCGAAGGGCTCGGTGAGGATGTGGACGAATACAACCTCTATATCAAGAAGGTGCTCGTCAACGCGGGCGCCGTGTACGCCCCCGCGGGCGGGGAGACGGAGCTGCGCATCGGCCGCGGCAGATCGCCCGATCTCATCTATAACCTCACCTATCCGCTGACCGTGCCTTCCGTCTATACCCAAGGCAGCGGCGACGAGGCGGGGCTCTCCAACGGCATCGGCAACTGGCTGGTGTTCGACGTCACCGAGATCGCCGAAAACGGCTGGCGCCTGCATGACTATGACTATTACTGCTTCTTCGCGCGCAGCAACAGCGTGCGCATCAACGAAGTGGTGTTCGTCGCGGAGGATAACTACCTTCCCGAAGAGGAGCGCGAGCCCATTTTGGTGGACGCCGAGCTCGACGATGCCTCCGTCATCCGCCGTGCGGAAGGGGAGAGCAAGCAGGAGGCGCTCGAGCGCGCTTCCGCCGTCCTCGACAGCCAGCATCTTCCCGCGCTCTCGTCCTCTTCCTTCAACTGCTATTCGGAAGAGGAAGCCTACTCCCTGATGACCATAAGGGAGATGCGCGCGGGCGGTTCTTATGTGAAGGGCGATACCTATCTTGCAGATACCGTCTATAACGCGCTGGGAACGGACATCCTCGCCCTTGGCACGCTCATCTTCGGCATGAGCCCCTTCGGCCTCAGGTTTTTCCCCTTCCTTGCCGCCTTCGGCGTGCTCGTTTTGGGGTATCTCCTCGTAAGAGACCTTGCAAAGAGCGAACGCGCGGGCTTTATCTTCGCCGTTTTGTACGCGCTTTCCGCCGCTTTCCTCGCGGCAGGGCATCTGGGGACGCCCCTCATGCTCGGCGTGTTCTTCTTTGTGGCTTCCGTCTATTTCTGCCATAAATTCTATGCAAAGGGCATGAAGACGGCAGACTTCAAGGGCGCTTCCCCCGTCATCCTGAGCGCGCTCTTTGCGGCGCTTGCCGTCTGCACGAACGGCGTATGGCTCATCCCCGCGGTGGGCGTCATCGCCCTCTTCGCGGCGGGTATGGTGCGCCAGAAGAAGGCGAAGGAGTACTATCTTGCCAAGGCGGAAGAGATGCCCGAAGCGCCCGCTTCCGCAGAAGAAGGGGACGCGGCTCCCGCGCCTTCCCCCAGACAGCGCGTCGAGGCGGAATACCGCCGCAAAGACCGCGCGGCGATCGCTTCCTTTACGGTCGTCTTCCTCATCGGCACGCTCCTTCTTTCCCTGCTCGCCGTCATCCCCGCCTACCTTCCCTATGTGCGCGTGTTCGGCGATCCCGCTTCTCCCATGGGCGTCTTCGCCGTCGCATGGAAGCTGTTTGCGGGCGGTTTTGCAGGCGCAAACGCGACTTCTTATGCGCAGAGCTGGTCGCTCCACACCGTCTTTGCGGGTGCGGGCGATGTGTACGGCGTGACCGTCGCAGGCGTTCTCACCGCGATCGTTGCCGTCGCCGCGAGCATCGTGGCGCTCGTGTGGTTCCTCCTCTTCAAAAAGGAGAGCGGAAAGAACGTTCTCCGCGCGCTCGTCATTGCGGCGGCGGGGCTCGTGCTTGCGCTTGTATGCTCCTTCTTCGGGGGCGGCGCGTTCGGCTTCCTGCTCACGGCGCTTGTTTTCCTGTTTGCGATCGGCGGCTTCGCGGGCGATAAAGTCCTTGCAGAGGGCGGCAAAGCGGCAAAAGCCGTGATGTGGGTGTTTGCGGCGCTGCTCATCCTTTCCTTTGTGCTGCTCATCCCGTTCACCTTCTCGGTGCCCCTTCCCGCAGGGCTGCAGGCGGCGCTCTTTGCCTGAATGATGTTTTCAAAGAACGGAACGCGCCCGCGTTTCGTTCTTTTTGCAGTAGATCTGTTTTCCGGCGGCGCAGAGCGTGCTGCCGTGCATCCGTGAAGACCGAAAGAAAAAAGGGGGAGCGAAGATGATCTCGCATGTGACTTGTTTTGCGCTGACGGGGCTCGAAGGAGTGCCCGTCACGGTAGAGACGGACGTCAACAAGGGCGTGCCCGCCTTCGAGATGGTGGGCCTTCCCGACGCCGCCGTCAAGGAATCCAAAGAGCGCGTGCGCTCCGCCCTCAAAAACAGCGGGTTTTCCTTTCCCGTCGTCAAGGTGACGGTCAATCTTGCCCCCGCCGACCTCAAAAAGGAGGGCGCTTCCTTCGATCTTGCCGTTGCGGTCGGCCTTCTGAAGGCGAGCGAACAGCTCGTGGGGACGGAGCTTGACGGCACGGTGTTTTTGGGCGAGCTCTCCCTCGACGGCAGCCTGCGCCCCGTGAGGGGCCTCCTGCCCATCCTCATCTCCGCCAAGGCGCGCGGGTTCACCACCTTCGTCATCCCTGCGGAGAACGCGGGCGAGGCGCGCTTTTTGGACGGCGTCACCGTCTATTCCTTCTCTTCGCTCATGGATGTCGTCAAATTCCTCGTCGGCGCCGAGCACCCCGCTCCCGTCAGGCCCATCCGCTATGTGCCCGGGGGAAGGGGAGAGAGTTCTTCCGACTTGAAATTCGTCAAAGGCCAGCCCATGGCGCGGCGCGCGGTGGAGATCGCCGTCGCGGGCGGGCATAACCTTCTGCTCGTCGGCCCGCCAGGCACGGGTAAGACGATGATCGCCCGCTGTATCCCCACCATCATGCCCGACCTTTCCTTCGACGAAGCGCTCGAGATCACCAAGATCCACTCCGTCGCGGGCATTCTGGGGGAGGAGGGCATCGTCACGGAGCGGCCCTTCCGCACGCCCCATCACACGGCGACGACCGTTTCCATGTGCGGCGGCGGCAACCGCGTGGTGCATCCCGGTGAAATTTCTCTCGCGCACGGCGGCGTGCTCTTTCTGGACGAGCTGCCCGAATACAAGCGCTCGACGCTCGAAGCGCTGCGCCAGCCCCTCGAGGACGGCAGGATCACCATCTCCCGCTCGGGCGGCAGCTGCACCTACCCCGCGCGCTTCATGCTCTGCGCGAGCATGAACCCCTGCCCCTGCGGCAACTACGGGTCTGAGAAGCTCACCTGCACCTGTACGCCCGCGGAGATCAGGAATTACCGCCGCAAGGTCTCGGGGCCGCTCCTCGACCGCATCGATCTTCAAGTGGAGGTGGATGCCATCGCCTACGACGACCTCACGGCAGACGAGGCACAGGAAAGTTCCGCCTGCGTCCGCGAGCGCGTGAACGGGGCAAGGCGCATCCAGAGCAACCGTTTCGAAGAACGGCTGCTGCATACCAATGCCGAGATGGGGGAGCGGGAACTGAGGGAATTCTGCCCGCTCTCGCCCGAGTGCGACCGCATTCTGCGCGACGCGTTCGAGCGCATGCAGCTCTCGGCGCGGGCAAGGGCGCGCATCATCAAGGTGGCGCGCACCATCGCCGATCTCGACCAGAGCGAGGACATCATGCCCCGCCATATGTTCGAGGCGGTGTCGTACCGCATTTCTTTTCGTTGATTTTTAGCAAGCTAAAAATCAACGAGGAGCGGGCTATGGCATTTAATTCGCTTTATCGCCCGCCCACCGTTTTGTCCTTATTGGACAATAAGTGCCCTGCGGGTACAAATTGGGGGAGCCAGCGCAGGGAAACCCTGCTCGGCTCAGTGATTTTTAGTTCACACTTTTTTGTGCGAGCACAAAAAAGTCGTGAGGGGCGAGAAAGCGCTTTCTTGGCAAAGCCCCGGTGGGGCTTTGACCGCTTTCGAGCTTGGAAACGGCGCATTGTGCGCGCCGTTTCCTGACCGAGCGCGGTCTCTACCGCGCGAGAAGGCGCTGCCGCGCTTTTAAGCATCGTTGTCGCCCACGAGCTTTGCTGTCATTCTAAGCACAATAAGCCTTTGGCGAAAGGCAAATTGAGTCCTGCTGCGCAAGGCAACCTTGCTTGCAGAAGGAGATTTAGAGAGAAGGGCTCCCGAAAAAGTCGCGTCAGCGAGTTTTTCGAGAAGAGGAGCGGCGAGCATCAAAGCAAAGCCGCGAGGAACGCAGCGGCATGCTAAATTTGCTCCGCTGCGACGAGGGCTCCCGAAGAAGTCGCGCCAGCGGGTTTTTGGGGATAAAAGGAGGCGGATATGACGCAGGAAGAGCTGGGGATCGTATGGCTTTGCGGGTGCACGGAGCTTGAAAAGCGCGAGTGCGCCGCCCTTCTGCGCGCTGCCGCTTCTCCCGCACGGCTTCTCGAAGAATACGAAAAAATTGCGCCGACCGTGATAAATTCTCCCAAGGCGCGGTTATATAAAGAGAGAGACGCGCGCTTTGCGGCGGCTTCGCAGCTTTTGAAACGGCTGGAACGGGAGGGGTGTTTCCCCATCACCGTGCTCGACGAGGACTACCCCGAAGCGCTCAAAAACATCGCCTCTCCGCCCCTTTTGTTATACGGGAAGGGCGACCGTTCCCTGCTTATCAAGCGCAAGTTCTGCATCGTCGGCTCGCGCGTGACGCCGCCGTGGGCGGAGAGCCTCGGCAAAGCGATCGCAGGGGAGCTCGCCTCCCGTTTCTGCATCGTCACGGGGCTGGCGGAAGGGGGAGACAGCGCCGCCATTGCGGGTGCGCTCCCTTGTAAGAACCTCATCTCGGTACTGCCCTGCGGCATCTTCGGCTGTTATCCCGCCTCGCATGCGGGGCTCAAGGAACAGATCGCAAAAAGCGGGCTGCTCCTCAGTGAGTATCCGCCCGACGAGGGCGTGAAAAAGTACAGCTTTCACGAGCGCAACCGCCTGCTTGCGGGTCTTTCGGAGGGTGTGCTCGTCCTCTCGGCAGGCGCAAGGAGCGGCGCGCTCATCACGGCGAACTGCGCGGCGGAATTCGGCCGCGACGTGTTCGCGCTTCCCTACCGCCCCAACGAGACGCGCGGCGCGGGCTGCAACGACCTTCTGAAAAAGGGCGCTTCCCTCGTGACGGAAGCGGAGGACATCCTCTCCTTCTACGGCTTCGAAACGCAAAAGCAGGGGGAGAGGACGGAAGAAAAGGGGCCTTCCCTCACCCCCGAAGAGCGGCGCGTGTATGAAGTCCTGCGCGATGGGGGAGAATTGCACTCGTCCGTTTTGGCGGAGCGGGCGGGAATGAAAATTTTTGAGGCGGCGGCAGTGCTTTCTTCGCTCGAACTCAAAGGGCTCGCCGTCAAGGCGGGCGGGAACCGCTATTCCCTTGCGCACTGAGCGCGGGGCTTTAAGGAGCTTTTATGGATCTCATCATCGTAGAGTCGCCTTCCAAGGCGAAGACCATTTCCAAATATCTCAAGGGGAAGTACCGCGTGGATGCGTCCGGCGGACACATCCGCGATCTCCCTCAAAAGACGCTGGGCGTTGCCGTCGAAAAGAA
>URMI01000040.1 GCA_900548845.1 uncultured Clostridia bacterium
GGGAAGCTTTGGGCCTCAACGAAGAGGACTTGCTGAGGCTGCAAATAGAGCTGCTTGCGGACCCCAAAGCCGGCGATGTCATGCAAGGAACGGGCGGGGTCCGGAAGATGAGATTCGCCTTTGAACATAGGGGAAAAGCGGCGGAGTAAGGGTAATATACGTCGACTTCGAAGTGTACGAAAAAATACACCTGCTTACGGCATACACTAAGAACGAGAAAGAAAATCTCACCAAGAAGGAGAGAAGTGAGATCAAACAGCTGATCGAAGTGCTTGAACAGCAGCTGAGAGATCATTCATAAAAGCAAAGGAGGTAAGAACATGGCTGTTTTTGATGACATCAAGCTCGGGTTGGAGCAGGCGATCGAGTATGAAAAAGGCGATCTGAAAGCGAAGAAGACCACAATGGCCGTTCTGCCTTTGGAAACTTTTACGTCTGCCGAGATCAAGGAGATCAGGGTCGGCGCAGGAATGACGCAGGCTCTCTTCGCCAAGTATTTGGGCGTTTCCGTTAAGACCGTGGAGGCATGGGAATCTGGAAGAAATCATCCCGAAGGGGCGGCTTGCAGGATGCTTGCGCTCACCCGGAATGATCCTAAGTTCCCTGTTGCGTCCGGGATCGTCGCCAAATAACGAGGCTTCGATCAAAAGCAAGACCGCAGTATGATATGTACCTTTCCAAGTTTGTCCGATTTTAGGAGTGCATATCATTTTTTGCCGTTTCACACAAGTTTTGGATGACCTCCTCGGGTCAGGAGCGAGGAAGACAAGGAGCGCGAGGAAAACTTGAAGGAGCTTACCAGGGATCCCGCAAAGATTTTGTGTTAGCAAAAGATTTGCGGGAAGAGGAGGAGCAGGCGTTATAGGCGCGGCGTTTGCCGTTAGGCGGACGCCCGCAAAATTCGCCTTGCTCCGACGAGTAAGTGACTGAAAGTTGCCGCAGTGCGACACAGTATTCCGACGCTCATGGACCGAGCGCAATTTCAGGATATGAACAATCACTACTTTTCGTTTGAATTACAGAAGGTCGATCCCGAGACGGGCGCGCGGGCGGGCGTCTTTCACACCCCGCACGGCGATATTTTAACGCCCGTCTATATGCCCGTCGGCACGCAGGCGTCCGTCAAGGGCGTGCTCCCGCGCGACCTCAAGGAGATCGGCTCGCAGATCATCCTCTCCAACACCTATCACCTCTATATGCGCCCCGGCGACGAGCTCATCGCGCGCGCAGGGGGGCTGCACAAGTTCATGAACTGGGACCGCCCCATTTTGACGGACAGCGGCGGCTTCCAGGTCTTTTCGCTCGCCTCGCTCAACAACATCACCGACGACGGCGTGCGTTTTTCCTCGCACGTCGACGGCAGCCGGCACTTCTTCACGCCCGAAAAGGCGATGGAGATCCAGCACAATCTGGGTTCGGATATCATCATGGCGTTCGATCAGTGCTCGGAGTACGGCTACACGCATGAGCAGGCAAAAAAGGCGATGGAGCGCACCTCCGCCTGGCTGGAACGCTGCAACAAGGCGCACGAGGCGTTCGGCGCTCCGCAGCAGGCGCTCTTCCCCATCATCCAGGGCAATCTCTTTGCTGATCTTCGCCTCGAGAGCCTGGAACGCTGCAAGCCCTTCGTCAAACACGGCATCGCCATCGGCGGGCTGTCGGTGGGGGAGCCCAAGCCCCTCATGTACGAGATGCTCGACGTCCTCAAAGACAGGATGCCCACGGACGTGCCGCGCTATCTTATGGGCGTGGGTTCGCCCGACTGCCTCATCGAGGGGACGCTGCGCGGCGTGGATATGTTCGACTGCGTGCTCGCGACCCGCGTGGCGCGCAACGGCACGGCGCTCACTTCGCGCGGCAAGGTCGTCGTGCGCAACGGAAAGTATAAAGAGGACTTCACCCCCCTCGACCCCGAATGCGACTGCTACTGCTGCCGCAACTATACGAAGGCGTATTTACGGCACATGGTCAACGTGGGCGAGATGGCGGGCGGCATGCTCCTCTCCATGCACAATATCCGCTACCTGCACCGCCTGATGGCGGGCCTTCGCGAGAGCATCCTCGGCGGCTATGTGCGCGACTATGTGAAGGAATTCTACGCAAAGCAGGAGATGCAGGCGTAGCGCGTTTTTCGGGCGGTTCCGCTTCCGTTCGCGCTCCTTTGCGCATGAAATCTGAGTGAAAAGGCAAAAGCGCTTTCAAAACGCTTGCCAAAATTCCTCAAAACGGGTAAAATCTGAAAGGAAATTTTAAGAACAAGGAGAGTAACGGCTTATGTTTTGGAGCCTTTTGGAAAACGGCGGCGGTACGACGCAGAGCAACCCCTGGATGATGTATATCGTCCTCGGCGTCGTTGTCGTCATTTTCGTCGTGTGGATGGTATTTTC
The DNA here is from genome assembly GCA_900548845.1 of uncultured Clostridia bacterium. Lineage (GTDB taxonomy): Bacteria > Bacillota > Clostridia > Christensenellales > Borkfalkiaceae > Gallimonas. Next base: position 2,388 of record URMI01000040.1, read on the forward strand.
GGGCAGGAAGAACAAGCAGCGTCAGAAGGAGTACACCGAACAGCTCGAGACGATCCGCCCCGGCCATAAGGTGAAGACGGCGGGCGGCATCTGCGGCATCGTCGTCGAAGTGTGCGACGACAACACCATCATCATGGAGACGGGCAGCGAGACGGCGGGCAAGTCCTACATCAAGATGGACAAGGAGCTCATCGCGCAGACGGACGCCAAGGGCCCCACGCAGATCGCGCGCGAGGAGGCCGAGGCGAGAAGAAAGGCGGAAGAAGCCGAAAAGAAGGCGAAGAAGTCGGGCGAAGTGCCCGCTCCCGTGCCTGCACGCGAGGACGCCGAGGAAAAGAGCGAGCCCGCGGAAGCAAAGAGCGAGCCCGCCGAAGAAAAGGAAAAAAAGTAAATTCATAGAACGTATTGCCTCCGCATACCTTAGAACAGGGTGCGGAGGTTTTTTCTCCGCAAAAGGCATAGTTTTGCCCGCGGAGGATGGGATGCACGAAAACTTTTGGAAGACGGCTGCAAAAGAGGTGGGGCTTTCTTCGGCGCTTGCGACGGTGTTCTGCCTTTTGGCGGAGGCACTTCTTGCCGTCTTCGTCAGGGCGTATGCGCTTTCGGAAGAAAGTATCATCGTCTCCAACCTCGTGTTGAAGACGGCGGCGGCGTTCGTCTTCCCGCTCCTTGCGGTGCGCGGGGAGCGCGCGCTCTTCAAGGGCATGGCGGCGGGATTTTTGTTCCTGCTTCTGACGACGCTCCTCTTCGGGCTCATCGGAGGCTTCCGCTTTTCGCCGCTCTTTTGCTTAGACGTCCTTTTGTGCGTGCTTGCGGGCGGCGGTGGGGCGGCTGCGGGGAGGAAATTGCGGAAAGAATAAAAAAAAGGTTGCAAAATTTCTTGCCATCCGCTATAATAGAGAAAAAATCACCTCGGGAGATGACACTATGATCAAGACCATCGCAAGACCTCAGGAAAGAAAGGTGACGGGCTGCGGCGAGTGCAGGAGCACCTGCCAGTCCGCCTGCAAGACGAGCTGCACGGTCGGCAACCAGTCGTGCGAGCGCGTGACGAGAGAAAGCAAGATCGAAAAGAGATAATCTTTCGCTTTGTTTTCAAACGAGCAAAAAACGGGGAGCAGCGGCAGCGTTGCTCCTTTGTTTCCATGTCAAAAACATGCCGCCCGTGCGGGAGCGGGGCGGAACGTACAGGCGCGGCTTAGCCGCAGAAGAACAACATGATCCACATTTTTTCCTATCACGACCATTATTATATCTACGACGTCGGCAGCGGCTCCCTTCATGAGTGCGACGAAAAGACGGCGCGCGTTTTAGAGGGAGACAAGACGGACGTTTCGGACGAAGAACTCAAAGCTATCCTCGAGGACGCGGAAGCGCTCAAAGAGCAGGGCTTATTATATAAGGAAGAAGTCAAGGCGTACCCCATGAAGAGCCATGAGGTCAAGGCGCTGTGCCTGCACGTCTCGCACGACTGCAACCTGCGCTGCAAGTACTGCTTTGCCGATGAAGGCGCGTACCACTCCAAGCGCGAAGTGATGAGCCGCGAGACGGCGTTTGCCGCCATCGACTTCCTGCTCAGAGAGAGCGGAAAACGGAAGGTGCTCGAAGTCGACTTCTTCGGCGGCGAGCCCCTGATGAATTTGGGCGTCGTCAAAGATACCGTATATTACGCCAAAGAACAGGCGGCAAAGCTCGGCAAGCGCTTTCTCTTCACGACGACGACCAACGGCCTTCTTCTTGACGACGAGACCATCCAATTCTTCAACGAGGAGATGGAGAACGTCGTCCTCTCGCTGGACGGCCGCCCCGAAGTGCACGACGCCGTGAGAAAGACGGTGAACGGCAAGGGGAGCTTCGATCTCGTCATTGAAAAGATCAAAAAGTTCGTGCGTTCGCGCGGGGACAAGCATTACTACGTCCGCGGCACGTTCACGGCGAAAAACCTCGACTTTGCAAAAGACGTCCTCTTCCTCGCCGATCAGGGATTCGATTCCATCTCGATGGAGCCCGTCGTCACCGACATCCCCGAACTGCAGATCAGGGAAGAGCACCTTCCCCGCATCGAGAAGGAGTACGAAAACCTCTGCGAGGCGTACCTCGAACGCGAAGAGAAGGGGGAGGGCTTCAACTTCTTCCACTTCAACATCGACCTCGAGGGCGGGCCCTGCCTTCAAAAGCGCGTCTCCGCCTGCGGCGCGGGGAACGAGTACTTCTCCGTCGTCCCCAACGGCGACATCTACCCCTGCCACCAGTTCGCGGGGGATAATAAGTGGAAGATGGGCAATGTCTTTGAAGGCAAGCTCGACGAAAATATCCGCTCCAAATTCGCGGGGAGCTGCCTTTTCACGCGGAAAAAGTGCGAAAACTGCTTTGCGAAGTTCATCTGCTCGGGCGGGTGCAGCGCAAACAACTACCACTACAACGGCGATATCGAGGAGCCTTACGCCATGACGTGCGCCATGATGAAGAAGCGCATCGAGTGCGCGATGCACATTCTGGCGGCCCGGAAATGTCGCGAAAAATAACAAAAATACGAAAAAGCGGCGCGTTTCGGCTTGACGGCGAAAGGCAAAACTTATATAATGAACAAGACGGGGTTTTTCCGCACTTGCGGAAAGGCCTTCACACATGACAGGAGGCAACAATGGGCAAGGTAAAATCGGCGATCGTTCTGACTCTGATCACCATCGTGATCGCCGTTTTATGCGTGGTATGCTTCGTGCCCTTTCCTTGCGACGGCAACGGATTAAATTATTTTAATTCTATTCTGGGCATTGCGGAGAAGGACGCCGAACTCGGCGGGTACCTCATCGGGGAGACGGAGTACGTCGGCGGCAGCTACAGCGCCGTCTATTATCCCGAAGGGGTCATCTCCGGGAGAGATTACGAGAACGACCTCGCGGCGGCAGCCGAAGACGAGAAGGAAGAGTTCGCGGCCGACTATCAGGCTTATGCAGGCGGCGCCATCTACCTCGAAAAAGACACGGTGCTTGACGGCACCGAAGTGAGCGAAAGCTTCAAGGAAGATTTCTCCCGCGCCGTTTCGCTCCTTGAAGAGCGGTTCGAGCGGCTGCACCTTTCGGGTGCGAGCGTGCGCATCGCCGACGACTACACGGTGAAAGTTTCCCTCCCCGCATCCTATGCGCTTGCGGGCGCGGCATTCGAGTATCTCGGCCGCATGGGCGAATTCACGGTGAGCTTCGGTTCGGATGAAGCGAGCGCGGAGACCATCATCCCCGCACAGCGCGGCACGCAGCATCCTGCAAGCTACTATATCAAGAACATTTCGAGCCGCACGGCGAGCGGCGTTTCCTATGTCATCCTCGACATGACGGATGAGGGCAGGGAAGCCATTGCCGATGCGACGGAAGGCGCTTCGAGCTCTTATCTTTACTTCAACATCGGCGGCGAAGCGCTCATCACGCTCACCGTCAGCGAACAGATCGACCAGGGCTCGCTCTACATCAGCGGCTCTTACGATAAAGATTCTTCCGAGCTCGTGGCGACCATCCTCGATACGACGCTCGAAAGCGGCACCGAGAACGATCTTTCCCTCACCGCGGGCGAGATGCTCCGCGACCACGCAGGCTACGGCGACAGCGCGCTTTGGATGCTCTATATCGCGCTCGGCGTCGTGCTCCTTGCGTCCGTCGTGTTCTTCTTCATCCGCTACGGCCGTCTCGGGTTCGCGCACCTTTACACGCTCCTTGTCTATCTCATCGCGATGACGCTTTGCATCTGGGCGATCGATCTTCTGACGCTGGGGCTCGGGTCGGTGCTTGCCGTCCTCTTCGGCGCGCTCACGCTGAGCGTTTCCGACGCGATGGCATACGAATATGCGCGCAAAGAATTCGCTTCGGGCAAGACGATGGCGTTCGCCGTCAAGGCGGGCTACAAGAAGTGCTTCTGGCACATCTTCGATGCGCACATCGTGCTCGCGGCGCTCGGGTTCATCACCTACTTCATTGCCCTCACCGAGCTTTCGGTGTTCGCCTTCACGCTCGGCATCGCCATGTTCTTCGCGGGGCTGTGCACGCTTGCGGTCGACCGCTTCTGCTGGTACATCATGATGCCCTTTGCGAAGGACAAAGCCAAGTTCTGCCGCTTCAAGAGAGAGGAGGTAGAAGAAGATGACTAAACATTTCTATTCCGTAAAGAAGCTTCCCATTTTCCTTGCGATCTCGGCGGTCATCCTCATTGCCGGCATCGTGCTCTACGCGCTCTTCGGTTTCAACTGCGATTCGGGGGCGGGCAAGAGCTTCGAAGTCACCTATGACGCGGTCGTCACCATTTCGGACGGCGGCGACAGGGTGGAGGAAGTTTGCGAAGAGACCTTCTCCTCCGTCGGCATCGATTACGAGAAGAAGTACGAGGCGGCTCCCGTCATCGACAGCAGTTCCCTTGCCGATACGGGCGACTTCACCGTCCGCTATCTCTTCGGCGAAGACGTTTCGGACGAGACGCTCGCCGCCGTCAAAAATACGGTCGAGGGCGTGCTTACTTCCGAGTTCGAGGGCGCGGAGATCTATATCGCCGTCCGCAGCCAGGCTGCCGCAAGCACGTTCGCAGGACCCGCATGGCGGGGCGCCGTGGCGCTTGCAGTCGCTGTCGTCGTCGTGCTCGTCTATATCGGGTTCCGCTTCGGCTGGGGCCGCACGCTCACGGGGCTTTGCCTCACCGTGCACGATGTGTTCCTGACGCTTGCGCTCTTTGCGCTCACCCGCATCCCCATGGCGGCAGCTGCGCCCCTGCTCGTTGCGGCGGCAGCGGCGGTCATCTCCCTGCTCTTGTGGATGGTGCAGTGCATGAAGATGCGCGAGACGTTCAAAGATCCCGCCTTCCGCACGATGGACGCGGAGGAAGCCGTGAACGAATGCTGCAAGAGCTCTTATAAAACGGTGCTCTATGTCACGGCGGCGCTTGCAGTGGTGTTCATCGTCGTCGGCGCCGTGGCGGCGCCCGGGGTGAGGACGTTCTTCCTGCCCCTGCTGCTCCCCCTTGCCGTCAGCGCGTATTCTTCGCTGGTGCTCGGGCCCACGCTCTATCTTCCCATGAAGAAGCTGGACGATCGCAGCAATGCCAAGAAGGGCCGTTACGTCGGAAAGAAAAAGGCGGAAAAAGCCGAAGAATAATTCGAAAGACTAAGAAGACGGCGGGATGTTTCCCCGCCGTTTTTGTCCATAAAGTGAGGGCAAAGACCTGCCGCCCGATGGAGCGGCCGTGCGGAACTTCCGCAAAGGAGAGAGCATGAAACGCATCGTGCGCGAATTTACATTTTCCCCCGACGAAAAACGGCGCGTCGGGGAGCTTGCGCGCGCGGTGGGCGTCACCGAAACGACGGCGGGCATCCTCTTTGCCCGCGGCATGGACAGCGAGGAGAAGATGCGCCGTTTTCTCTCCCCGGGCAAGCAGAACTTCCTCTCCCCCTTCCTCATGAAGGGCATGAAGGAGGCGGCGCTGCTTTTGGAGCGGGCAAAGCGCGAAGAGTGGCGGGTCGCCGTCTTCGGCGATTACGATGCGGACGGCAT
>URMI01000041.1 GCA_900548845.1 uncultured Clostridia bacterium
ACGCTCTTCCGATCTCCCACCTTGTGTTCCATTTCGGGAGCATACATTACGATACCTTCCTCACGGGGCAGCTCTACCGCCTGCGGGAAGAGGAGGGCGTCGAAGCTTCCCCCGATCATCACATCGAAAAGGAATACCGCCCCTGGAAGGGCTTCTTCATCGGCGCGCTCATCGGGCTTCCCGTGCTCATCCTCGGCATCCTCGCGGGGGCGTTCGAAGGAACGGGCGCGGGCGACGGCGCGCTTTGGGCGTTCATCATGCTCGCGGGCTGCGCCATCATGCCCGTCTCGTGGCTGAGGAATTATGTTCCCTCGCTTGCGGGGCTCTCCTATTTCTGGACCATCCTCACCGTTCTCGTGCCCATCCTCGTGAGCGGCGTGTTCTATATCCTCGGCGCCTATGCGAACAAGCGCAAGCGTGCCCAAAAAGAGGCGCGCGAAGAGGCGGTCAGGCGGGCTGCGGAAGAGGCGCGTCAAGCCCGTCTCCATCACGAACAGACGGAGGCGCAGCGCTTAAAGACGCTGCAGTCCAAGAAGAAGAAATGAGGATCGTTGCGGGAAAATACCGCGGCCGCGTCTTGCAGGAATTCCGGGGCATGGACATCCGCCCCACTGCCGACCGCGTCAAAGAGTCCGTCTTTCAGATCTTAACGCCTTCCCTTCAAGGGGCGCGCGTTCTCGATCTCTTTGCGGGGAGCGGGGCGCTCGGCATCGAGAGCCTCTCGCGCGGGGCAGAGGAAGCGGTCTTCAACGACAGTTCCAAGGAAAGCCTCAAAGTCTGCCGCGCCAATTTGCAGAAGGTGGGCGAAAGCGCTGCCGTTTACAACCTCGATTATAAGAGCTGTTTGAGGAGCGTTTCGGGCAAGTTCCGCCTCATCTTCTGCGACCCGCCCTACCGCATGGAGTGCCTTGCGGAAATTCTGGCGCTCGTGAAAGAGCGCGGGCTTTTGGAAGAGGGCGGGCTCGTCGTCTTCGAAGGGGAGCGCGAGGAGAGCGCCCCCGAGGGCTGGGAAATTGCCGATGCGCGCCGCTACGGCCGCACGCGGGTGACTTTTTTCCGCCCTGCGGTAGGAGGAGAGCAATGAAAAAATGCGTATTCGCGGGGACGTTCGATCCATTCACGCTCGGGCATGACGACACCGTGAAAAAGTGCCTCGCCCTCTTTGACGAAGTCACGATCGCCATTGCCGAAAACAAGCGCAAGCACTGCATGTTTTCGCTCGAAGAGCGCCTTACTATGGTGCAAAAGACCTATGAGAACGAGCCGAGCGTTAAAGTGCTCGCATGGGACGGCGTCATCGTCGATCTTCTCAAAAAAGAAAACACCCGCTTCTATGTGCGCGGGCTCCGCAATACGGTGGACTTCGAGTACGAGAACGCCGACTTTTACGCGAGCCGCGATCTCGACAAGGAGATGATCACCCTCTATCTCCCCTGCGAGAAGGAGCACCTGCACATCAGTTCGACCTTAGTCAAAAACTGCATTTCGTTCGGGAAGCCGTTTGACCAGTACGTCCCCGCCGCAGTTTACTCATATATCACAACAAGAGGATAATTTATGTTCACAAGACAGGCTCACATCCCTTCTCCCGAGCAGCTGCGCGACGAGCTGCCGCTGACCAAAGAACTCACCGCCATCAAAAAGGAGCGCGACCGCCTTACGATGGACGTCATCGCGGGGCGCACCGAAAAGCTCCTCCTCATCATCGGGCCTTGTTCCGCGCACGAGAGCGCGCCCGTGCTCGAATATGTGCGCCGCCTGGGCAAGCTCAACGAGCGCGTCAAGGATAAGCTCGTCCTCGTTCCCCGTATCTACACCAACAAGCCGCGCACCAAGGGCGTGGGCTACAAGGGCATGTTCTCCCAGCCCGACCCCGAAAACAAGGAAGACATCGTCCGCGGCATCCGCACCATCCGCGAGCTGCACATCCACGCCATCGAGGAGAGCGGGCTCTCGGCGGCGGACGAGATGCTCTATCCCGAAAACTATCCCTTCCTCGAAGATCTTTTAACGTATATCGCCGTGGGGGCGCGTTCGAGCGAAAATCAGATGCACCGCCTGGTTTCGAGCGGCATCGATCTTCCCGTCGGCATCAAGAACCCCATGGGCGGCTCTATCCCCGTCATGCTCAACTCCATCTTTGCGGCGCAGAGCCCGCAGGTCTTCAAATACGGCAACTATCAGGTGGCGACGGACGGCAACGAGTACGCCCACGCCGTCCTTCGGGGCATGGTCGATTCCTACGGCAACGACATCCCCAACTTCCACTACGAGACGGTGATGCGCGTCTTCGAAGGCTACCGCCGCTCCAACGGCGAGCTCAAGAACCCCGCCGTCATCATCGACGCCAACCATTCCAATTCGGGCAAGCAGTTCCGCCAGCAGATCAGGATCGTGGAGGAGGTCATGCAGAACCGTCTCTACGACGCGGACTTCAAGCAGATCGTCAAGGGGTTCATGATCGAAAGCTTCCTCGTCGAGGGCAATCAGAAGCACGATATCGTCTTCGGGCAGTCCATCACCGATCCCTGCCTCGGCTGGGAGGATACCGAGCGGCTCATCCTCGACATTGCGGAGAAGGCATGAGCGCGCGGTACAGCTGTCTCGGGCCCCAAGGGAGCTATTCCGAGCTCGCCGCCCTGCGCTTTTCGGGGGGAGAGGGGGAGATCGTCCTCTGCCCCGACTTTTACGCCGCCGTCTCCGCCCTTCAAAAGGGAGAGGCGGACTTTGCTGTACTTCCCATCGAAAATTCCATCCAGGGGGGCGTACTGAAGAATTTAGACCTTCTCGAACGCCCCGACGCGCCCTTCGCCGTCGAAGAGCTCGTCCTTGCGATCGACCACCGCCTTGCAATGCTCGAGGGCGTTTCCTGCGATGCCATCGAGCGCATCTATTCGCACGAACAGGCGATCGGCCAGTGCGCGGAGTACCTTCATGTGCACTTCCCGAACGCAAAGCTGCTTTACACCCGCTCGACGGCGGAAAGCTTAGAAAAGCTCGACGCGCATTCGGCGGGCATCGTCGGCGCACACGCCAAAAAACAGGGCGTCGTGCTCTCGAAGGAGAATATTGCCGACGAAAAGCGCAACTTCACGCGCTTTCTGCGCCTCGTGCGGCGGAGAGAAGCGCACCCGGAGCGCAGCGAAAAAGTGTTCTTCTGCGCCACCTGCAAGCACCGCCCGGGCTCTTTGTACGAGCTGTTGGGCGTCTTTGCCCGCTCGGGCATCAACCTCACCCGCATCGAGAGCCGTCCCATCCGCGACGTGTTCGGCGAATACCGCTTCTTCATCGAGATCGACGGCGACATCGCCCGTAAGGAAGTCGTTGCCGCCCTCAAAGAGGCGGAGGAATCTTGCCGGCAGTTCCATATCATCGGCGCCTACTAAACAGGGAAAACAAGCAGCGCGAGGGGATAGCAAAACGCAAAGGCGAGCAGCCCGTGCGCGCATTTGACAAGGAGAAAGGGCAGCATCTTTACGCCCGCTCCCGCAAGGAAGGAGAGCTGCTGCGCGTTGACGCACAGCCCGCCGAAGCTCACCTCTGCGGCGGCGAGGGCGAGCGAGAGCGGCGTTTTCAGCTTTGCAAGCGCCGAAACGCCTGCCGTCACCTCCAAAAGCCCCGAAAGGATGCCCTCTCCGTACCCCGAAAGGGGCGGAAGAATAGAAAACAGCATCTCTTTGATGCAGAAAAAGAGCGCGATGAGCGCCCCGACCGAGAGCACCGCCTGCACGGCGGAGATAAGGAGCGCGGAGAAGGGCTCCCGCGCTTTGGGCAGGGGCGGCGGCGCGGGCTCTGCCTTGTGCCGCGTGAGGCGGGGGAGCAAAAACCCTGCGCTCCATACCGCCAGAAGGTGCGAACCAAAGAGAACGATCCCCGCTGCGGGGGAGCCGAACATCGCCGCCGCCGCGCCGAGGCAGAACGCAGGCCCCGACGTCGAGGCAAGGCAGGCGGTGTAAAAGACGTCGCCTTTTTGGAGGCGGCCCTCCGAAGCAAGCTCCGCGAGCGTCCTCGCGCCTGCGGGATAGCCCGAAAGCAGCGAAAGCAGCATGGCGCCCGCTCCCGCGCCCGGGATGCGGAAGAGCTTTTCCGCAAAAGGGGAGAGCCGCCTCGTGAGCGACAAAAAGGCGGGCGAGCGCACCATCAGCGAAAGGACGACAAGCAGGGGCAGCGCCGTCGGCACAATGGCGGTGAGCCACAGCATGAGACCATTGAGAACGCTCTGCCCAAAGCGGGCGGGCGACGAGAGAAAGACCGCCGCAAAGAGAACGAGCAGCAAAAAGGCGGCGGCGGACGTTATTTTTTTCATACGGGGCATACGTTACCCTACGCCCCGGAGGAGGAGATTATGCGCAAAACTTTGGGGCTCGCCCTCGGTTCGGGCGGGGCGCGCGGCATCGCGCACATCGGTTTTTTGCAGGCGCTCGAAGAAGCGGGCATCCGTCCCGACTATGTGACGGGCTGTTCGATGGGCGCCATCGTGGGGGCGTGCTACTGCGCGGGGCTCCCGCTCGAAACGCTGAGGGAAGTCGCGCTCTCTTTGAAACTTTCCAAGATCGCGACGCTCAACATCAATCCCATCCGCGCCAACGGGCTGCTGCGCTTCAACAAGGCGCGCCAGCTCCTCGAAGAGTATCTCGGCGATATCACCTTTGAAGACCTCAAGATCCCCTTCTCCTGCATCGCGGTCGATTTCGCGGCGGGGAAGGTGGTCGAACTCAAAGAGGGCAACGTCATCGACGCCATCCTCGCCTCGAGCTCCATCCCGGGGGCGTTCACGCCCGCCGTCATCGGCGATAAGACGCTCGTGGACGGCGGCATTTTAGAGCGCGTGCCCACCAAGGAAGTGCGCGAGATGGGCGCCGAAGTCATCGTCGCCGTCGACGTTCTGGGAGATCTTACCGCAAAAAAGGCGTCGCCCAACCTCGTCGATACCCTCCTTCGCTGCATCGACATCATGGATACCCGCCTCACGCAGAGGAAGAAGCGCTCGCGCGCCCGCTATATCGACCTGTGGCTGGAGCCCGAGCTCGGCGCAATGGACCAGTACCTCGTCAAGAACCTCGATTTCGCGCTCGACAAGGGATACGAGCTCGGGGTGAAGTACCGCGACGAGATCAAGGCGCTTGTGGAGGGAGACGCGGAAGACAAGGGCGAGAAGGGCGAGGGCGCCCCGCAGGGGAAGTAAGGCATGACCGATCTTTTCGACTTCAACGACAACGAGGAGAAGGCAAAGCCGCTCGCCGAGCGCATGCGCGCCTCCTCGTTCAAAGATTTTGTGGGGCAGGAAAAGCTCGTTGCGGAAGGCTCGCTCCTCCGCCGCGCCATCTCGCTCGACCGTCTGGGCAGCTGCATCTTCTGGGGGCCGCCCGGCTGCGGCAAGACGACGCTTGCCAACGTCATCGCCGCGCAGGCGGACGGGGAGTTCGTGCGCCTCAATGCGGTGACGGCGGGCGTCGCGGACGTGCGCCGCGCCGTCGAGGAAGCGCGGGAAAATTTGCGCCTTCGCGGCCGCCGCACTTACCTTCTTTTGGATGAGTGCCACCGCTTCAACAAGGCGCAGCTCGATTCCCTGCTCCCTTCCGTCGAGCAGGGCATCCTCATCTTCATCGGCTCGACGACGGAAAACCCGTACGCTTCCATGACGCCCGCCATCGTTTCGCGGTGCCGCGTGTTCGAATTTGAGCCGCTCAAAGAGAGCGATATCCTGAAGGCGCTTTTTCGGGCGCTCAAAGATAAGCGCAAGGGCCTCGGCAATTACATGGCGGAAGCGGACGAAGAGGCGATGGAGCACATCGCAAGGACGGCGGCGGGCGATCTGCGCTTTGCCTACAACGCGTTGGAGCTCGCCGTCCTCACGACGCCGCCGGGGAGCGACGGGCGCATCCGCGTGACCCTGCAAGACGCGGAAAATTCGACGGGCAGACGCTCGCTCGCCTTCAATGAGGATCAATATTACGATATGCTCTCCGCCTTCTGCAAATCGCTGCGCGGGAGCGATTCGAACGCCGCGCTCTACTACGCCATGCGGCTCATCGAAGGGGGATGCGACCCCCGCCTCATTTTACGGCGCACCGTCGTGCATGCTGCCGAGGACGTGGGGCTTGCAGACCCGAACGCCCTCACCGTCGCAACGAGCGCCCTCACCGCCTTCGAGCACTTAGGCGCGCCCGAGGGGTTTTTGCCCCTTTCGGAAGCCGTCATTTACGTTGCGGAAGCGCCCAAAAGCCAGTCGACGAAGGTCGCCATGTTCGCGGCGCAAAAGGACGCCAAAGAGGCGCCTTTGGGGGCTGTTCCGCCCTATTTGCGCGATATTTCCTACGGCGACGACAAGCGGAAGGCGGAGCGGAAGAACTACCTCTACCCGCACGATTTCGGCGGCTGGGTCAAACAGCAGTACCTTCCCGACGAGCTCAAAGACCGCGTCTATTATACGCCGAGCGAGAACGGATTCGAGCGGGAGGTGAGGCGCATCCGCAAAGAAAAGGGCATGGAATAGCGCAAAAACGGGAAAATTTTCACACTGTTGAGCGGCATTTTCACTTTATTTTTGCCCGAATTCACTTTATTTTTCGCCAAAATCAACACATTTTCACAAAAAAAGCGGTGCTTTCCGGCACCGCTTTTTTTCGTAAAAGTTATGTAGTCTGCGTCTTTTTTTCGCGCACGCCGAGGATGTGCAGCCCGCGGAATTTCGCCGCAGGGTAGGTGGAGAGCGGGCGGTTGTAGGCGTCGTAGGAGTGCGCCGCCACCAGAATTTCCCCGTCCTTGAAGCCCACGACGACGGGCGTGTGATACCAATCTCCCGTCGCTCTTCCGAGCTGCACAAGATCGCCCTTTTCGAGTTCTTCGAGGGGGACTTCCTTCGCGTACGGGCCTTCGCCCTCGTTCGAGATGAGGAAGTTATAGAGGTATTCGACGCCCGTCCAGGAAGGGGTGCGGTCGTTGAGCGAGCGGTAGTACCAGCCGTAAGTGGGGGTGAAGTTCATGACGCCCGCGCCCGCGAAGAGCACCTGCGAGGCGTAGTTGGTGCAGTCCCCGCCGAGGCGGGAAAAATCGTAGTAATCGGGGTTTCTTCCGAACGCCCAGCGGCGCGCGTAGGCGACGGCCTTTTCCCGTGAATATTGCTTTTCAAGAAGTTCCATGCTCCATTGTATGCAAAAAAGGGGCGAAGCGTGCCGTTCTTTTTGTGCGGCGCGCGGCATAAGATGAGGCGTGAGACATTATGTGACGCCGCGGACGAGATGGAGGCGGCGCATTTTCTTTGCGCTCGTCCTGCTCGTGCCGCTCCTTCTCTTTCTCATCCTCTTTTTCAGTGCGGCGGGCGTCATCCGCTCGGTCGCAGAGGCGGCGCTCCGCGCCAATGCCGCCTCCGCCATGCACGAGGCGATCGAGGCGACGCTCTCGGGCGTCGGGTATGACGACCTCATTGAGGTGGAACGAAGCGATACGGGGGAGATCGCGGCGATGACCGCCGACGCGCAGCGCATCAACACCATCGCGCGGGATGCGGCGTACCTTGCGCAGAAGAATTTCGGGGCGCTTGCCGAAGCGGGCGTCAAGGTGCCGCTCGGGGCGTTTTCGGGCATCGAGGCGCTCTCGGGCTTCGGCCCGCCCGTCACCTTCAAGCTGCTGCCCGTGGGCGCGGCGCACTGCTCCTTCCGCTCCGCCTTCACTTCGGCGGGCATCAATCAGACGCGCCATGCCGTCTATCTCGATATCGTCCTCGATATCACCGTCGTGCTCCCTGCGGGCACGAGCGAATTTTCCGAGAGCGCCGAGGTGATGATCATCGAGAGCGTGCTTTCCGGGGAAGTGCCCGATTTTATTCTGCATTCCGATTTGTTCGGGTGAAAAGCGGGGCGAGACGGCTTTT
>URMI01000042.1 GCA_900548845.1 uncultured Clostridia bacterium
CCTAATCGGAGGAGTTTTTTATGCCCTTAGTAACAACCACGGAAATGTTCAAAAAGGCGTATGCCGGCGGCTATGCGGTCGGCGCGTTCAACGTGAACGATATGGAGATGATCCAGGCCATCGTCGAAGCTGCGAACGAGCTCAATTCGCCCGTCATCCTGCAGGTCTCGGCAGGCGCGAGAAAGTACGCCAACCCCGTGTACCTTCGCCATCTCGTCGAAGCCGCGGTGGAGACGACGAACATCCCCATCGCCATGCACCTCGACCACGGCGCAGACTTCGAGATCTGCAAGGCCTCCATCGACGGCGGCTTCACCTCCGTCATGATCGACGCTTCCTCCAAGCCTTGGGAAGAGAACATCGCCATCACCAAGAAGGTGGTCGAATACGCGCACGATCACGGCGTGGTCGTCGAAGCGGAGCTCGGCAAGCTCGCGGGCATCGAAGATGACGTCAACGTCGCCGCACATGACGCTATGTTCACTTCTCCCGACGAAGTGGAAGAATTCACCGCACGCACGGGCATCGACTCGCTCGCCATCGCCATCGGCACCTCGCACGGCGCTTATAAGTTCAAGCCCGGTCAGGATCCCAAGCTGCGCATCGACATCCTCGAAGAGGTCGGCCGCCGCCTTCCCGGCTTCCCCATCGTGCTGCACGGCGCTTCCTCCGTCCCGCAGGACCAGGTCGCCATCGTCAACGAATTCGGCGGTTCCATGCCCAACGCCATCGGCATCCCCGAATCTGAACTGAGAAAGGCAGCAAAACTCGCCGTCTGCAAGATCAACATCGACTCCGACCTCCGCGTCGCCTTCACGGCAGCCGTCAGAAAGCACCTTGCGGAGAACCCTTCGCACTTCGACCCCCGCCAGTACCTCGGCGATGCACGCGCCAACATGAAGGAGCTCGTCAAGCACAAAATCACCGACGTGCTCGGCTCCGCAAACAAGGCGTAAGCCTCTTTCAAACCGCAAAAAACCTCGCCGTCTCGGCGAGGTTTTTTTCATGCAAATTCACGAATTTCTTTCGCTCCGCGAAATAAATTCCGTGAGGGGTGAGCGCAGCCTATCCAATTCACGCTGTCGCCCACACACTCGAAATGTCTTTCTCGGGCAATAAGTACCTGTAAGGTACAAATTGAGTCCCGCAGCGGAGGGCAACCCTCCTCGCGGAATTTTATTTTAAGAGAAGTCAACAATGCTTACATGACTAAAAAAACATGATATGTATCTGTTCGCACTTATTTTTTCGTGACGAGCTTGCAGCACACGGGATAGACGCTGTTTCCTTCGATGACCTCCCCGAAGCCCTGCGCCGTAATGCGGCCCGAGCGGGGATTCTTGACGGAATCGACGGTGCTCTTCACCGTCGCATGCACGTCGCTGTACTCAAAGGCAAGATCGCAGCCTTCCATCGTGCAGTCGATGAGAGTGAGGTTTTTGCAGTAGCAGAGCGGCTGGGTGCCCTTGATGTGGCAGCGCACGAGGGTGAGCCCCTCGGAATACCAGCCGAGATACTCCCCGTTGATGACGCAGTCCTCCGCGCGCGCCCCCTTGGTGTGCCAGAAGGCATCCTTGGTGTTGAGGACGCAGTTTTTGAGGCGCACGCCCTTTGCGTATTGGAAGGAATATTTGCCGTGGAATTCGACGCCGTTCAAATGCACGCCGTTTGAGCCAAGGAACGCGTATTCCGACGTCATCTTCCCGCCCGAGAGCGCGATGTGCCTGCTGTGCCAGCCGAACTCGGGGGAATCGATATCGCAGTCGCGCAAAGAGACGTTTTTGCACTCCCGCACCGCCTTGATGCCGTGCAGCTTGCAGCGCTCGATGGCGACATCCCGATCGTACCAGAGCGCGGCGCGGCAGTTCTTGGTCATCTCGCTGTCGCGAAGGTGCAGCCCCTCGACGTGCCAGAAGGGATAGCGAAGGTCGAAGAAGCAGTACTCTGCCGTCAGATATTTGCTCTCTTTGAGGGCAGATTCACCGTCCTCCTCCCCTTCGAAGCGGCAGTTTCTGATGAGTGCGCTCCGCGTCATATAGAGCGCGCGTTCCTGCCCGAAGCGCTCGTTTTCGTACCGTGTCAATTCTTGTGTATGTTTCATAGCGGTAATTATATAACCATTCTGACACGATGTCAATCAAAATCTGCCGTCTTTTTTCTCTTATCGTTCCCCTTGAAACAATGCTCACAGCCTGAGATATTCTTCAAGGGAAGGAAGTTCGGATGTTTTGCAGGAAAAATAGGCGGAAAGGAGGCGCAGGGCGCGTTTGACGCCGTCCGCCGTCGCTTCCCCTCCCTGCCCGAGCGCCGCGCGGACCGCAAGGTAGGTGCTCTCGCTCGCGGGCACGCCCCCGCCGCACGCCGCGCAGCCGAAGGCGCCGCTCTCCATATCGAAGCGCATCCGCCCCGAAAGCTGTTCGCCGCAATGCGGGCAGTCGCCCGCCGAGACGGGATAGCCCGCCTCCTTGAGCGCCGTCAACAAAAATTTTAAGAGCACATAAGAGCTGCCGCTCTTGCCGTCTTCGAGCCGCGCCCCCGCCGTATCCGGCGCGCCGCCCTCGGCACACGAGGAGAGCGCTTCGAGCGTGCGCACCGCCGCCAAAAAGAGCGCCGGGCTTTCGATGCCTTCAAAGAGCAGTTGATCGCACGCTTCGCACAATACGACGGCGGCGTAGTAACAGGCGATGTCCTCGCGGAGGGCATAGAACCCGTCGTGAAGATAAGCCGAGATGACGGTATGCCGCCCCGCCTTTTCCACAAACACGAACTCCGCAAAACAAAAGGGCTGAGCGGCAAATTTCAGCTTTGCCCCCGCCCTTTTGACCCCTTTGAGCGCCGCGCTCAGTTTGCCGCGCTCCGCGGTGAAGAGGGTGACGATCTTATCGTACTCCCCCCAGTCCGCCGCACGCAGTACGAGCGCATCCGCCTTGAATTCCATATGTTACCTTCCTCTCGTTTTGCCTTTGAGCTGCTTATACAGCATATAATAGGTGACATTTCCCGTCTTTTGAAAGAGCTCCCAGGCAAGCTCCCCCGCGTCGTTTTTCTTCATATGCCCCTCCCCTCTCAGTATGGGAAGAAGTGGGGCGCATTATGAGGAAGCGCCGCAGAAAGCTTACTCTTCGCGCTCCTTCTCGTAGCCGAGCTCGCGCAGCATCCCCTCGCGGTCGCGCCAGTTCTCGCGCACCTTGACATAGGTGGTGAGGAAGACCTTCGCGCCCAGAAACTTTTCCATATCCTGCCGCGCGAAGGAAGCGACTTCCTTCAAGGCATGCCCCTGCTTTCCGATGAGGATGGCTTTGTGGTTGGGCTTTTCGCAGACGATATCGAGGTTGATGTCAAAGACGCCGTTTTCCTGCTTTTCAAAGGTATTTATGACGATGGCGACGCCGTGCGGGATCTCCTGATCGAATTTCAATAAGATCTTTTCGCGCATGATCTCGGCGATCATGAACTTTTCGCTGCGGTCGGAGACGACGTCTTCGGGGAAGAGCGGCTCCCCTTCGGGCAGGAGCGCCGCGATGGCGTCTTCAAGCTTTCTGAGGTTGCTCCCCTTGCGGGCGGAGACGGGGAAGATGTCCTTTTCGACGCCCCCTTCGACGATCTTTTTCACGTCTTCGGGGATGCGGTCTTTCTGCATGATGTCCGTCTTTGTATAGGCGACGAGCATGGGGATGCCGAGAGCGGCATATTTCTTCATGAGGGCGATATCGCTCTCCTCCACGCCCGCGTGGCCGTCGTGCACATAGAGGATGACGTCCACATCGCGGGAAGTGTTCTCCGTCGTGCGCATCATGATGCCCGTGAGGGCGTTGCGCTGGCGGTAGATGCCCGGGGTATCCACAAAGACGATCTGCCTCCCCTCGCGGTTGAGGATGCCGAGGATGCGGTCGCGCGTGGTCTGCGGCTTGGGGGAGACGATGGCGACCTTTTCCCCGACGAGCACGTTTATAAGCGTGCTCTTGCCTGCATTTGCCTTGCCGATGACGGCTACCGTTCCGCTCCTCATCTTGAAAGTCCCATCCTTTGCATGATCGCTTCTTCCTGTTCGCGCATCTCGCGCTTTTCTTCTTCCGTCTCGTGATCGTATCCGAGGCAGTGCAGCACGCCGTGCACGGTGAGATAGTTGAGTTCGCGCGCATACGGATGCCCGTACTCTTCCGCCTGCTCTTTGGCGCGCTTTTCGCAGATGGCGATGCTGCCCAAATACAGCCTGTCCTCTTCGTCGAGCTCATCGGCATAATTGTCGGCAGAAAGGAATTCCCCCTTGATGCCGTCGAGCGAAGGGAAGCTCAGAACGTCGGTCACGCGGTCGACGCCGCGCACTTCGCGGTTGAGGCGCCTTATTTCCTCCTCATCGACAAGGACAAGTTCCAAAACAAAATCGGTATCGCCCGCGGCAATGCCTTCGAGCGCTCCTTCGAGGCGCGCTTTTTCGCTCTCTTCGAGGGCATCCGTATCGAGATAAAACTTATTCATCGCCCTTCGATTCCTCCTTGACTGCCTGCCGCGCGCGGTTGAAGCGGATGGCGGGATATTTGACGCGGTGATGATGCACGCCCGTG
This sequence comes from uncultured Clostridia bacterium, assembly GCA_900548845.1. Classification (GTDB taxonomy): domain Bacteria; phylum Bacillota; class Clostridia; order Christensenellales; family Borkfalkiaceae; genus Gallimonas. The sequence goes on from URMI01000042.1 coordinate 4,566, forward strand.
AGCGAGTCGACGAGCGTCTGCTTGATGATGGTCAGCTCCCGCATCGTGATGTCGCAGTCGGAGAACTGGTCGAGGTCCATCCGCTCTTCGATGACGGAACGGACGATGCGCTCCACCGTCTCGGGCGTGCGGTCCTTGATGGCGCGCGTCGCGGCTTCGGAGGCGTCGGCGATCATGATGATCGCGGCGACCTTGGTCGTCGGCGTGGGCCCGAGATAGGAATAGTTGCGGATGTTGGCGTCCCCTCCCGAGAGGCGGTTGGCCTTATCGTAGAAGTACTTGATGGGCAGCGTGCCGTGGTGTTCGCGCGCGACGTCGGCGATCTCCTTGGGCAGGTGGTTGGCAATCAGCAGCTCGTACCCGTCCTGCGCGTGCGAGCGGATGATGTCGGCGGAAAGTTCGGGCGTCAGCTCGTCGTGCACGTTGTAGCCCGTCTGGTTCTCGGTGAAGCACTCGGGCTGCTTGAGCTTGCCCACATCGTGATAGTAGGCTGCCGCACGCGCGAGCTCGGCGTTTTCGGAGATGGCGATGGCGCACGTCTCAGCGAGCTGCGCGACGATGAGCGAATGGTTGAAGGTGCCGGGAGCTTCGGTGCGCAGCCGCTGCAGAAGGGGCGCGTTGGCGCTCGTCAGTTCGCGCAGGCGGAAGACGGTGAGGCGGTTGAACGCCATCTCGAAGACGGGCAGGATGCAGAGGGCGAGCATCGCCGAAAGCACGCACCCGAGGATGCCGTACCCCGCCGAGGCGACATAGGGGATCCAGTCGAACCCCGTGAAGTCGAGCTCGGAAAGTTCGAGGAGCAGCACGATGGAAAGCCCCGGGATGCCGAGGAAGAAGCCCGTGAGCATGAGTTCCCACCTGGTCTTGACATTGGCAGCCATGAACACCGCGAACGTACCGCACGCAAAGGTGAGCATGAGCGAAATATAGACGGAGTTGGGCGAAGAATCGAAGTTGTTCGTGAAGGTATCGATGACGAACATCAGAAGCGAGAAGACGAAATTCAAAATGATCGCCGGCCTGCGCCCGAAGAGGAAGAGCCCGATGAGGGCGAGCATCGCCACGGGGCGCAGATAGATGGAGACGAAGCGCCCGAAAAAGTAACAGACGAGCACCGCGATGATGAGCACGAGATAGATGAGGAAGACGTTCCGCGCCTTGGCGAGGAAGGCCTTGTCCTCGAAATAGTAATAGTAAAAGAGGATGGCAAAGAGAAGCAGCACGCAGATGCATGCCGAAAGGAAGCGGAAGGCGCTCTCGCGGAAATAGTCCTGCCACGTTTCGGGGGCGTTGACGACGATCATCATCACCATGGACGCCACAACGATCGCATAGCAAATGACAAGCATGAGCGAGCCTATTGCAAGCTGCTTCTTGCTGATGCTCTTGCCGGCAAAGTCTTTCATCGTTTTTCTCCTTTGCTTCTTATGGTCTCCGCTTTTTCATAGGCGCGGACGATGCGCATCACGAGGGGATGGCGCACGACGTCCTTTTCGGTGAGGGTGACGATCGCGATGTCCTCCACCCCTTTCAGGATGCTCACCGCCTGCTTTAATCCGCTCGTCTTGCCTTCAGGAAGGTCGGTCTGCGTCAGATCGCCCGTGACGACCATCTTGCTCCCGTCGCCGAGGCGCGTTAAAAACATCTTCATCTGTTCGCGAGTGGCGTTCTGCGCTTCGTCGAGGATGACAAAGGCGTTCGATAGCGTTCTCCCGCGCATATAGGCAAGGGGCGCGACTTCGATGACGCCCTTTTCCATGAGCTTTGCATACGTCTCGAGCCCGAACATCTCCTGAAGGGCGTCGTAGAGGGGGCGAAGATAAGGATCGACCTTGGTCTGAAGATCGCCCGGGAGAAAGCCGAGCTTTTCGCCCGCTTCCACGGCGGGGCGGGTCAGGATGATCTTTTCCACCTGCTTGCCCTTATAGGCGGCGACGGCGAGGCAGACGGCAAGATACGTCTTGCCCGTGCCCGCAGGCCCCACGCCGAAGGTGACGGTATTGCCCTTGATGGCGGAGACATACTCCTTCTGCCCCACCGTCTTGCACTTGACGGGCTTGCCGCGCGACGAGACGGCGACGACGCCGTGCATCAGCGAGCCGATGTCCGAAGCGTGCCCTTCGCGCGCAAGCTCGATGCAATAGAGAAGGCTGCTCTTATCGATGTTGTCCCCCGCCTCGACGATCGCAAGCAGGCTCTCGACGACCTCTTTGCCGAGGGCGGCGTTCTCCGCCGCCCCTTCAAGGACGATGTTCGTCCCCTCCACTTTGGTGAAGAGTTCGAGCTCCCGCGCGATGGTGACGAGGTTTTCATCGAAGATCCCGAGGACCTTCTGGAGCCTGTCCAATCCGCCCGTTTCGATGGTATATCTGGTTGCCGTAATCCTTTCCTCCTGCCGGCATGTGCCGGTCACTGCATATGACTTGAAACTTCCGTCCGCGCCTGCCCGTAGATGCGCCAGCCTTCCTCTGACTTTTCGGAAAAGAGCTCCGCATCCTCCCCGAAGGCAAGGCGGGCGGCTTCGAAGGCGGCCTCTTCGCTCCCCTCAAACACCCCTTCCACGGGGCAGAGGAGCACCGCATAGCCCACGACGAGCACGCTTTCCTCCCGTTCGCCGATGAGGACGCGCTCGGAGATGAGCGTCTGCCCCGCCTCCACCTGCTGCCCGATTTCGGCGCAGGGCGTGCCGCGCAGCGCGACGAGCTCCTCAAGAACGCCCGCCTTGGGGCTTATGAGGGGCGCGGGGGAGAAGATCTCCTCCTCGTCGCTCACTTCGATGAGGACCGTGAGCACCCCGCCTTCGAAGTGAAGGGAGGCAAAGCTCACGCGCGGAAGGGAGAGGATGCGCGAAGTGAGAAGCGCCGTCTGTTCCGGCGCGGGAGAAAGGGGCGTGATGCCGCCCTCCTGCAAGATGGCGCGCACCTCCCCTTCGTAGTATGCCCCGCTGCCTTCCACTTCGATCGTGAGGACGCGCCGCTCGAGGGCGAGCACGCAGAAAAGCGCCAAAACCGCCCCCGCTGCGAGCGAGAAAAAGCGGCGGGCTCCTTTGAGGCGCATGAGCCCCAGAGGGCGCACTTTTTTAATATTATAACACGAACCCCGCAAAATTGCAAAAACTTTTTTGCAGTCTTTCGCGGCGACGGTGAGGACAACGGCATTTTTTTGCGCACGCCGCGCCGCCAGCACGGGAACGTGCGCCCGCGCCAGCTTATCAAGGACGCGCTCGGGCCCGATGCCTTGGACAAAAAGCTGCGCCCTCATCTCAGATGCGCGTCACCC
>URMI01000043.1 GCA_900548845.1 uncultured Clostridia bacterium
CTCTGATAAGACGTCGCCCCTTCGATGAAGACATACACGCGGAAATAGTTCGTGCCGTCGAAGTAGTACGCAGCACCCTCTTTGGTGCGGATGAGGGTGAGGCACTCGCGCAGCGGGTCTCCGCCGTGCTTTATCACGCTCTCGCGGCAGACGGAAGTCACAAGCTCGATGTTGTGCATGAGCTTTGCAACGTCTTGGAAGAGGTTGTGGTTGATGCGCTGCAAAATGTAGTGCTTCTCCCCGCCTTCTTCCTGCATCGTCACCTTGAAAGTATCGTTGATGTGCCCTTCGCCGTAGCGGACACAGCTCTTGGGCTCGCCGTCGAGCGCAAAATGAGAAAGAACGTCGATATAGTCAAATTGCGTTTCCATCGTCATAACACCGTAAGTTTGCCCGCCTTGATCTCCACTTGTAAGGAAAGGCGGATGTCGCGCGAGGAGGCGCCGATCATGATCTCATAGACGCCGTCGTCCACCTTCCAGCCGTCCGTCGCCGTCGACCAGTAAGCAAAGGCGGAACGGTCGAGCACGACCTCGATCTCCTTTTTCTCGTGCGCGCCGAGCTGCACTTTGCCGTACGCTTTGAGCTCCTTTTCGGGGCGGTAGACAAAGTTCTCGATGGTATGTACATACACTTCGTAAACTTCCTTGGCGGGAACTTCGGATGTATTCTCCAAAGAGAAGGAGAGCGTGAGCTTCTCCCCTGCCTGCGCTTTCAGAGCGGAGTAGGAAAAGTCTGCATAGCTCAGCCCGTGGCCGAAGGGGAACGCAACGGGGATATTGTAGGTATCGTAATAGCGGTAGCCGACGTCTAAGCCCTCTTCGTAGCGGGCGACGAGCGCGTCGCAATAGCTCCCGTAAGCGGGCGTCAGTTCCAGAGAGAGCGGCATGGTCTCGGAGAGCTTGCCCGAAGGGCAAACGAGCCCCGTAAGAATATCGGCAAGCGCTTCGCCGCCGCTCTCGCCGCAGAACCCTGCCCAGACGATCGCGGAGACTTCGTCCTTCCACGCGCTCATATCGACGGGACTGCCCGCAAAGATGACAACGACGGTGTTTTCGTTGCGGCGGGCGATCTCTAAGATCATCTCTTCCTGCGGGCCGGGAAGGCGCATGTTCGCGCGGTCGCCGCCCTCGTATTCGATATCCGCACCCGTACCGACGCAAACGATCGCGGTATCGCAGACGGCGGCATCGTGGAACGCCTTGTGCGGCTTCTGCCAATTGGAGACGATGCCCTGCGTCCAGAATGCGGGCTCGTATCTGACTTCCGCCCCCGTGCGCACACGAAGGAGAACGGCAAGGTCGAAGAAGTGCTCATCGTTCCGAACCATCGAAGAACCGCCGCCCGCAAAGAGCGAATAACGCTTGGGGCAGGCGTATTCCCCGCTCACCGCGATGCTCCCGCCCTTTTGAAGGGGCAGCGCGCCTTCGTTCTTGAGAAGAACGATGCTCTCCTCGGCAAGCTTTCTTGCAAGGGCGCGGCGCTCTTCCTTGGTGCGCTTGATGTGCCGCTTTGTCTTCATCTCTTCGACGCGGTAGACAAGCTCGAGCACGCGCGCGGCGCAGGCGTCAAGTTCCTCATCCGAAAGGAGCCCCGCGTGATAGTCTGCAACGAGCTTTTCGTAGTTCTTTTGGTTGAAGGGGAATTCGATATCGAGCCCTGCTTTGCAAGCCGCCGTGCGGTCGCGCACCGCCTCCCAGTCGGAGTAGATGGCGCCGTCGAAGCCGAATTCTTCGCGCAGGATGCGGAAGCCCTTCTTGTTTTCCGAAGCGTACACGCCGTTGATGCGATTGTAGGCGCACATGGCGGAGACGGGCTTTGCCTTGGCGGCAAGTTCGAAGGGTTTTAAGTAGATCTCGCGCAGCGTCCGCTCGTCCACTTCGCTCGATTGCTCTAAGCGGTTATATTCGAGATTGTTGCAGTAATAGTGTTTGAGGCAGGCGCCCACGCCGCTTTGCTGCAAGCCGTCGATATACTCATAGGCGAGCGTGCCCGCAAGATAAGGGTCTTCGGAAAAATATTCGAAGTTGCGGCCGTTCAGAGGGCAGCGCTTGATATTGACGCCGGGCGCGAGCAGGATATCCACCTCGTTTTCGATGCAGTCGTCGGCAAGCGCCTCCCCCATCGCACGGGCGCCTTCGCGGCTCCAGGAGTTTGCAAGGCTCTGCACGGCAGGATAGGCAACGGAAGGGATGGTCTCCACCCTGCCGTCCTCATAGCGCAGCTCCTTTCTCAGCCCCACGGGGCCGTCGGAGACGCTCACGCGGGGAAGCTTGCCGCCCAAAGAGGGCGTGTGCCAGAAGCCGTCGCTGCAGATAAGGCGCAGCTTTTCTTCTGCGGAAAGATCGTTGACTGTCAATCTTTTCATATCAAATACCTCATGGTTTTATCGCTTGACGTTACATTTGCCGCTCGCCTTCAGAAGAGGCGCAAAGCACCCGCCCACGACCGAACGGTTGATGAAATGCACGATATCGCCGCGCGTCGAATAGTACCAATCGCCGAAGGGAACGCGGGAAGGCGTTTGGGCGAGATAGTTGACGACGGGGCCGTACAGTGCTTCGCACTTCTCCTTGTCGTCCGTGAGCGCCGCCGCCCACAGGATCCAGTCCGCCTTCGTGTAGTCCTCGCGCGTGTCGAGCGGCACGCCGAAGCGGTTGCTCTTTTGGATGTAGTACGCAGTCTCCGCCTCGCAAACCTCCTGCCCGATGAGGGAAAACCCGAAAAGTTTATCAAAGAGGATGTTGTACTTGATGGAGAAAGTATCCTTCTCTCCGTAGGCAAGGGGCAGGATGCCCGTTCCCGCTTTTTCCCGGAACGCCTTGGAAAAGGCGCGCGCTTTTCTCTCGTACTCTTCGGCAAGCTCCTCTTTGCCCAAAAAGCGGCAGATGAGGGAGAACGCCTCGATGCCGACGAGCGCCTTGACGGTGAGATTGACATTCCCTGCAAGATGGCCTGCAAAGTCATCGGTGCACAGCTGATTTTCGGGCGAGAGGCCGAACCCTTCGAGATATTTCACCCAGCCTGCAAGGAGAGAGAAATTCTCCTCGGCGAGCGACTTGTCTGCCCCCGCCGTGATGGCTGCCGCCTGCATGATGAGCATGTTGCCGCACTCTTCGACGGGCATCTGCATGTTCTTTTCGTAAACTTCGCTCTCGGCGGGGCGGAGATAGAGCATCTGATTGGTGCGGGGGGAAGCCCACGTCGAATACATCCCGCAGCAGTACTTGTCGTCCCTTTGGGCGGTGCCGTAGATCTGACCCGAGCACCACGGGTAAGTGCCGAGATCGTGCGGCGCAAAATCAAAGTTCCACACGGGCATCTTCGCAAAATCGTAGATGCCGCGCAGCATGCCCTGTACAAGTTCGGGGTTATACAGAAGATAGAGCGGGATGGAAGGATAGCTCACATCTGCCGTGCCGATACAGCCGTTGGAGTTGTTCTCTTTGGAAAGGAACAGGAGTTTGCCGTCCTTGGTCTCCACGAGCTTATGCGCGGCAACGCTCTGGCGCAGGGAGGCGCAGGCGATCGTATAATAGCCGTTGCCCACCTTTTCGCAGTCCGACTTAAGCTGTTCGTCGAACGCTTCGCATTCGGATACGATGCGGGCGTACTCGGCGAAGGAAAATTCGAGCGCGTCGAGAATGTTCTTTCCATTCCGGAAGAAATAGCATTTGAGCCACTCCCCGAAATAAAAGACGGAGACTTTATCGTCGAAGGCGGTGAGGAAGGTGCCCTTCTGTTCCGTGTTGACGGCAAGAAGGTACAGCCGCTCGCAGTCTTTGCGGAGATACTCGCGCTTCCCTTCCGAAAGATACAATGTAAGCCCCGCTTCGCTTAATAACCAGCTCTCTTTTGCGGCAAGGTAGATATCGCCCCAATCGGGGGAGCACATGTCGCTCGTATCGGAGAGGACAAGGTTGCGCCCGCGGGTGAAATACGCTGCTTCATAGCCCTTCATGGGGATGACGCCGCCCACGACCCACGAACGCTCCCCATTATAGCAGAACTCTTCGTCGATTGCAAGGGCTACAGAGACGTCTCCCGGTCGAAATTGCCCGTGGGCTCGTCCGCAAGCAGCACGCGGCACCCGCGCACAAGCGCCCGCGCGATGGCGACGCGCTGCAGCTGCCCGCCCGAAAGTTCGTTGACCTTTCTCTCCAAAAGCCCGCCGATGCCCAACTCTTCCGCGACCTTCTGAGGATGAGCGGAAGCGTCCGAAAAGGTGATGTTTTCCGCGACGGTGAGCGCGGGAAAGACGTTTTTCTCCTGGAAGACAAAGCTCACCGTGCGGGCGCGGTACTCATCAAGCTCGCGGGAAGACATCGAAGAAAGCGACCTTCCCTCATAGACGACTTCGCCCGAAGTCGGCTTTTCCAGCCCGCCGAGCAGATTGAGAAGCGTCGATTTTCCGCTCCCGCTCTTGCCCACGAGAAAGAAAAGCCCGCGCTCGGGGAAGCAAAGATCGACCCCTTTGACGGCGTCGATGCGCATCCTGCCGTCCGAAAAGCTCTTTTTGACATTTCTCAGTTCCAGCACGTGATCCCCCTTTTTGTATGCAGTACATACAGTCTTTGTATCTATTATACTCATTTCTGCGCGTTTGTCAATAGGCATTTCAAAATTCGGCACGAAAAAACCGCCCCGAAAAAAGGAGCGGTCTTTCTATCACTTTCCAACAAATGTTACTTCAAAAGTTCGCGTTCGATGGTCTTGACGAGTTCCAAAGCGTTCGCGGTATAATAATCGGCGCCGATCTCTTTTGCGATCTCTTCGTTGAGCACCGCGCCGCCCGCAAAGACGGGCGTTTTGCAGCCCGCTAAGCGGAGCGCCTCGATGGTCGAGCGCATGTTGGGCACCGTCGTCGTCATGAGCGCCGAAAGCCCCACACAGAGCGGCTGTTCGCGCTGCACCGCCTGAACGACACACTCGATTGGCACATCTTTGCCGAGGTCGACAACTTCGAAGCCATAAGATTCGAGCACCACCTTGCAGATGTTCTTGCCGATGTCGTGCACGTCGCCCTTGACGGTCGCAAGCACCACTTTGCCGCGCCCCGCGCCCTTGCGTTCGAACTTTTCCCCGAGCACCGCAAACGCCTCTTTGGCGGCCTCCGCCGCCGCGATGAGCTGCGGAAGATAGAGTGTGCCCCGATCGTACAGCCGCCCCACCTCTTCGAGCGCGGGGATGAGGATGCCGTTGACGACGTCCATCGGCGCTTTCTCTTGGAGTTCTATTTCGGTGAGGGCGCGCGCCTCCCCCTTCCTTCCGCGTCGGACTGCTTCGGAAAGAGACAGAACAGCCGAAGCGGTTGTGTTTGCAGGGGCGGGAGCCGCAGCTGATGCAACAGAAACAGCGCCCGCATAGCGAGAAATATAATCCTCTGCGCCCTCGTCCTCGCCCGAGAGAACGCGGAAGGCATACACCGTGCCCGCCATCTCGCCGTCCATGGGGTTCATGATGGGCATCGTGAGCCCCGCCTGAAGCGCCGCCGCAAGAAAGGCGCGGTTGAGGCGCGGGCGGTCGGGAAGCCCGAAGGAGACGTTGGAAACGCCGAGCGCCGTCTGAACGCCCAGATTCCTTACAAGAGAAAGCGCCTTCAACGTCTCTTTGACGAGGGGCTGTTCGGCGGAGGCCGTTAAAACGAGCGTATCGATCATCACCCGGTGGCGGGGAATTCCGTATTCTTCGGCGCGCGCGATGATGCGCTCAGCGATCGCAAGGCGCTCCTCGGCCGTCCGCGGCACACCCTTTCCGTCCATCGTGAGCCCCAGGACGACGGCGCCGTACTTTTTGACGAGGGGGAAGACGGCGTCCATCACCGCGCCCTCGCCGTTGACGCTGTTGACAAGGGGCACGCCGCTATACTTTCGGATGCCCGCTTCGATGGCTTTGGGGTCGGAGGAGTCGATCTGCAGGGGAAGGTCGGTCGCTTCCGAAACTGCCGCCGCGGCGCGTTCCATGACGGCGGGCTCGTCGAGCCCGGGAACGCCGACGTTGAGATCGAGCAGTTCCGCTCCCGCCTCTTCTTGGGCGATCGCCTCGCGGGCGAGATAGTCCATATCCCCCTTCCCAAGCGCCTCTTTGAGCTTCTTTTTGCCCGTGGGGTTGAGCCGCTCTCCGCAGATGCGCGCCCCTTTTATAACGACGCGGCGCGTCGAAGAAGTAACGACGGTCTCAAATGCGGGTTCGGGCTGTTCGACTTCTCTGCCCGAAAACTTTGCAAGCTGCGAAATAAATTCGGGCGTCGTGCCGCAGCAGCCGCCGACGACGGAGACGCCCATTTGGATGAACTCCTCCATGGGCGCCATGAAGTCCTCGACGCTCAGAGAATAGACGGTCTTTCCGTCCTCGAACGTCGGGATGCCGCGGTTGGGCTGCACGATGACGGGAAGATGCGAAACGGCAAGAAAGCGCTCAACGACAGGCTTCAATTCCTGAGGGCCAAGCGAACAGTTGACGCCGAGCGCGGAAACGCCCAGATTTTCAAGGAGCGCCGCGCAGATCTCGGGCGTGGTGCCGTTCAGCGTGCGGCAGGACTGATCGAAGGTCATCGTGGCGAAAATAGGTTTTTCCGTCTGCTCTTTGAGCGCCAGAATGCACGCTTTGAGTTCGGAAAGATCGGAAAAAGTTTCGACGATATACCCGTCGACGAGCTCCTTCGTGCATGCGGCGATCTCGGAGAACGCTTCGAACGCTTCTTCGAAGGTGAGCGTGCCGAGGGGCTGCATCATGCCGCCCGTGGGGCCGATATCGAAAAAGACTTTTTTGCCCGCCGCCCGCGCGTTTGAAATCGCCGCTTCGGCGACCTCTTTGATGGAGAACTTCCCGCGGTACTTGATGCGGTTGAGCCCGAAGGAGTTGGTCGTGATGATGTCCGCCATCGCATAGGCGCGGTGGATGGCACGGACAGTCTCCCCGTCCGTGAGGTTGAGATCTTCGGGAACGGCGACAAGCACGCCGCGGCGTTCAAGCTCGCTGCCGAATCCCCCGTCGATGACCACTACTTTGCGTAACATACCCTTCCCTCCTTGCGGTAGGCGCAGTGCTCGCTCAGGATACAGCCTGCGCACGACTTATGCGCCGTCTTTCCGATGCCGACAAAGCCCGCCATCGTCTTTTGCGGCAGCATGAGCCCACTTTGCTGCATCGTGATGCCGATGCGGTCTCCCCGCACCGCTTCTAAAATATACTTGACGTCCGTAATGTCGCTCCCGCCGTAACCGGGGCAGAAGCGATAGGTGCGCTCTTTCCCAAAAACTTCTTCCGCCTCGTCGGCAAGCGTTTCCAAAAGTGCGCTCGCACAGGCATCCGCGACGACACCCGCCGCCATATCCTCTTTGGAGATCCTGCGGATGAGAAGATCAGTCTCCCCGCCCAGCGTCACGGCTTCCAAAACGACGGAGGAACACCTCGAAAGAAAGCTCAAGTAAGGTTCCTTCTGCAAAAACAAGGGGAGCGCCATAAAGCGCCCCTCGCTGCGGCGGAAGCGTGCCGCCTGCTCGATGCGCGGCAGCACTTCCGAAATGAGCGTCTCCGTC
>URMI01000044.1 GCA_900548845.1 uncultured Clostridia bacterium
CTCTTCCGATCTGAAAAGAACTTCGAGCCGCGCTACGTCGTTTCGGCGGGCAAGGAAGATACCGTAAAACGCCTCATGGACGAGGCGAAAAAAGCCGACCGCGTTTATCTCGCGACCGACCCCGACCGCGAGGGCGAGGCGATCTCCTGGCACTTGCAGACGGTGCTGGGGCTGGACGGGAACGGAGAGAACCGCATCGAATTCAACGAAATTTCTCCCAAAGCCGTCACGAAGGCGTTGGAGCACCCGCGGAAGATCAACTATAACCTCGTGGACGCGCAGCAGGCGCGCCGCGTCCTTGACCGCCTCGTGGGCTATAAGCTCTCGCCGCTCCTCAACAACAAATTGCAGAGCGGGCTTTCGGCGGGGCGCGTGCAGTCGGTGGCGCTCAGGCTCGTTGTCGACCGCGAGCGCGAGATTCAAGCGTTCAAACCCGAAGAATACTGGACGATCACCGCAGAATTGCAGGATAAAGAGAAGAAATTCTCCCCCTTCAAGGCGGCGCTCGAAAAGTTCAACAATAAAAAGTTCAAAGTGGGCAGCAAGGAGCAGGCGGACGCAGTCCTTAAGGCGCTTTCGGCAGGCGAATACACCGTCTCTTCCGTCAAGAAGAGCGTCGCGCGCTCGCACGCTCCCGCGCCTTTCACGACGAGTACCCTGCAGCAGGACGCTTCCAACAAGCTCGGCTACACCGCGCCCGAGACCATGCTCATGGCGCAGCACCTCTACGAGGGCATGGATGTCGAGGGGGAGGGGCATATCGCCTTCGTCACCTATATCCGTACCGACTCGACGCGCGTTTCCGACGAAGCGCAGGCGGCGGCGCTTTCCTATATCGAGGAGCGCTTCGGCAAGGAGTACTGCCCCGCAAAGCCCAATCATTACGCCTCCAAGAAGGGGGCGCAGGACGCGCACGAAGCCATCCGTCCCATCGACGTGACGCTCACCCCCGAGCGCGCCAAAAAGATGCTCGACAAAAAGCATTATCAGGTCTATAAGCTCATCTACGAGCGCTTCATCGCCTCGCAGATGGCGGAAGCTTTGTATGACGCGATGCAGATCGTCATCGACAACAGCGGCTATTCCTTCAAAGCGACGGGAAGGAGCCTGAAATTCGCGGGCTTCACCGCCGTCTATCAGGAGGCGAAAAAGGAGGAGGAAGAGGAAGGCAGCGGCAAACTTCTGCCTCCGCTTTCCGAAGGGGACGCGCTCGATGCGCTCGGCGTGAAATCCGAGCAGAAGTTCACCAAGCCCCCGGTCAGATACACGGACGCTTCCCTCGTCAAGGCGATGGAAGATAAGGGCATCGGCCGCCCCTCGACGTACGCTTCCATCATCTCCGTCCTCAACAAGCGCAAGTATGTGACCAAAGAGGGCAAGTATATGGTGCCCACCGACATCGCATACCGCATCACCGATATGCTGTGCAAGTACTTTACCGACATCATGGACGTCGGCTTCACGGCGGACATGGAGGAAAAGCTCGACGACATCGAGGAGGGCGGCAAGGACTGGCACGAGATCATCTCCGCCTTTTACCCGCCCTTTGCGGAAAAGCTCCGCTATGCCTCGACGGACGGCGACGAGATGACGGATATCCTCTGCGAAAAGTGCGGGCATCCCATGGTGCGCAAGACGGGCAAGTACGGCAAGTTCCTCGCCTGCTCCAACTATCCCGCCTGTTCGAATATCATCTCCGAAGATACGGCGCCCGTCTCCGATACGCCCTGCCCCAAGTGCGGCGCGATGATGATCGTGCGGAACGGCCGCTTCGGCAAGTTCCTCGCCTGCCCCAACTACCCCAAGTGCAAGTCGACGCTCCCGTACGGCGAAGAGAAGAAGCGGGAAGAAAAGCTCGAGGGCACCTGCCCCGTCTGCGGCAAGCCCGCAAAAGTGCTCTATACCCGTTCGGGGCGGCTCTATTACGGGTGCAGCGGGTATCCCGCCTGCAAATTCATGAGCTGGGACGAACCCACGGGCGAAAAATGCCCGCTCTGCGGCGAGGCGATCGTCAAGACCAAGAAGGGCGTCCTGAAATGCAGCAATAAGGACTGCTCCTACCGCCCGCCTCAGCCCGAACAAGCGCCCGAAAAGGCGCCCGACGCTCCCGAGGCGGCAGAGGGCAACGCATGATCCGCATCATCGGCGCTGGTCTTGCGGGGAGCGAAGCGGCGTACTATCTCGGCAGCCGCGGCGTCGAAGTCGAGCTGGTCGACATGAAGCCGCAAAAATTCACTCCCGCGCACGAGAGCGCAAACTTCGGTGAGCTCGTCTGCTCCAATTCCCTGAAGAGCGACGATATCTGGGGCAACGCCTGCGGGCTTCTGAAAGAGGAGATGCGGCGGTTGGGCTCGCTCACGATGGCGGCGGCGGAAGTTTCGCGTGTGCCGGCGGGCGGGGCGCTCGCCGTCGACAGAGAAAAGTTCTCCGCCTATATCACGGAAAAACTGCGCGCCTGCCCGTACATTCATATCATCTGCGAGGAAGTGACGTCGCTGCCGGAAAAAGGCGTCATCGCGACGGGCCCGCTGACGGGCGGGGCGCTCTACAAAGACATCGAAGAAAAACTCGGCGCGTCGCTCCACTTTTACGACGCTTCCGCGCCCATCGTCGCGGCGGACAGCATCGATCTTGACCGCACCTTCACGGGCGACCGGTACGGGAAGGGCACGGGCGATTACATCAATTGCCCCCTCACGAAGGAGCAATACGAGGCCTTTGTGGAGGCGCTCACCTCCGCCGAACGGGCCACCCTGCACGATTTCGAAAAAGGGGAGATCTTCGAGGGCTGTATGCCCCTCGAAGTGATGGCATCCCGCGGGAAGGATACGCTCCGCTTCGGCACCTTCAAGCCCGTGGGGCTTGCGGATGAGAGCGGCGTCCGCCCCTATGCCGTATTGCAGCTGCGCAAGGAGAACGAGGCGGGCACGAGCTATAACCTCGTCGGCTGCCAGACCAATCTCAAATTCGGCGAACAGAAGCGGGTGTTTTCGATCATCCCCGCCCTCGCGCATGCGGAGTTCGAACGCTACGGCGTCATGCACCGCAACACCTATCTCCCCGCGGACAGGCTTTTAAGTAACGATTTTTCGCTCAAGAGCAACCCCGACCTCTTTTTTGCGGGGCAGATCACGGGCGTTGAGGGGTACGTCGAGAGCGCGATGAGCGGGCTGTTCGCCGGTATCCACATCTGGAACAGACTGCACGGGAAATTAAGCGAAGCGCCCGAAGATACCTGCGTTTCGGGGGCGCTCGCCCGCTATATCTCCACGGAGAACAAGGACTTTCAGCCCATGAACGCCAATTACGGCATCCTCAGGCAGAGCGTTTGTGTGCGCGACAAAAAGGAAAAGAAGAGACGCCTCGGCGCGATCGCGCTCGAAGAGATCGAACGCTTCAAGGCGACGATCTATGGCGAAGGAGGAAGATAAATGGAATTTCGCGGAACGACCATCTGCGCCGTCAAACGGGACGGCGTTACGGCCATCGCGGGGGACGGACAGGTCACCCTCGGCGAATCGGTCGTATTCAAGAATACGGCTATCAAGGTGCGCCGCATCTACGGCGGCAAGGTCATTCTGGGTTTTGCGGGCTCGGTGACGGACGCCTTCTCGCTCTCGGAGCGCTTTGAAGGGATGCTCAACAAGTTTGCGGGCAATCTCATGCGCTCGGCGGTGGAGCTTGCAGACCTTTGGCGGAGCGATAAGATCGGCAGAAAGCTCGACGCCATGATGATCACGGCGGATAAGGATACGCTCCTCATCCTGTCGGGCACGGGCGAAGTCATCGAACCCGACGAGGGCATCTGCGCCATCGGCTCGGGCGGCAACTATGCCCTGGCGGCGGCGCGCGCCCTTGCGCAGAACACCGATTTTTCCGCCGAGGAGATCGCAAGAAAGGCGCTCAAGATCGCAAGTGAGATCTGCGTTTATACGAACGACCACATAGTATGTGAAACGGTGTAAGGAGGAACAAGCATGGATCTTTCTCCCAAACAGATCGTAAACGAACTTAATAAGCATATCGTCGGGCAGGACGAGGCGAAAAAAGCCGTCGCCATCGCCCTTCGCAACCGCTACCGCCGCTCGCAGCTCTCTCCCGAGATGCGCGAGGAGATCACGCCCAAGAACATCATCATGAAGGGCCCCACGGGCGTCGGCAAGACGGAGATCGCAAGAAGGCTCGCAAAGCTGGTCAAGGCGCCCTTCATCAAGGTGGAGGCGACCAAGTACACCGAAGTGGGGTATGTGGGCAAGGACGTCGAGGGCATGGTGCGCGACCTCGTCGAGAGCGCCGTACGCCTTGTAAAGGACGAGAAGGCGGCGGAAGTTTCCGTCAAAGCCACGGCGGCTGCCGAACAGCGCGTCGTCAAAATTTTATCCGAGCTCAAAAAGGCCGACCGCGGCGAGACCCCGCGCGAAGTGTTCGAGGCGAATCTTCTCGAATCGCTGAGAAAGGGCGTCTTCGATAATCTCGTCGTCGAAGCGGATGTAAGAGACGAGCCCAAGACGATGGAACTCGTCCCCGGGGGCGCCGCCATCAATTTGGGCTCCATCTTCGGCGAGATGCTCCCGCCAAAGAAGAAGCGCCGCAAGATCGCCGTCAAGGAGCTCATGAAACTCTTCCTCGCCGAAGAGAGCGATAAGCTCATCGACAACGACGCCGTCGAAGAAGAGGCGGTGCGCCGCGCCGAAAACGACGGCATCATCTTCATCGACGAGATCGACAAGATCGCCGCAAAGGGCAACACGGGCGGGGCGGACGTCTCGCGCGAAGGCGTCCAGCGCGACATTTTGCCCATCGTCGAGGGCAGCACGGTGATGACGAAGTACGGGCCCGTCAAGACGGACTACATGCTCTTCATCGCGGCGGGCGCCTTCCACGTCGCCCGTGTCGAGGATCTCATCCCCGAGCTTCAGGGCCGTTTCCCCGTCTCCGTCGAGCTCACGCCGCTCACGAAAGAGGACTTTATCAACATCCTCACGAGCACGGAGCATTCGCTGACGCGGCAGTACGCCGTTTTGCTCGCCGTCGACAACATCGATTTGAAGTTCACACCCGACGCCATCGAGGCGATCGCCGAGATCTCCGAGGAGATCAATATGACGAGCGAGGACATCGGCGCGCGCCGCCTCCACACCGTGATGGAGTATCTGCTCGAAGACATCTCCTTCAACGCGGGCGGCGGGGACTATCCCCTCGTCACGGTGGAGATCGACCGCAAGTACGTCGAAGAACATCTTGCCAGGATCACCAAGAACCGCGATCTCAAAAAGTACGTCCTCTGAGGGCGTAATGGGGGGAGAATATGACAAAGGAACAGTTCAAAGCGCTTGAAGCCCGCGCAAAATCGGGCGATCCCGTCGCCGCGTACGACTTAGGCGTCGCCTATCAGCGCGGAGACAGCGTGAAAGCCGACTTAAAGCGCGCCGTCGTCTGGTGGAAAAAGTCGGCGGAAGCGGGGTATGCCCTCGCCGAGTACAACCTCGGCGTCGCCTATCACCGCGGCATCGGCGTCAAAGAGGACTTGAAGCTCGCCGCGGAGTACTACACCCGTGCGGCGGAGAAGCACTTCGGTCCCGCGGAGTACAACTTGGGCTTTTGTTACTACAACGGGACGGGCGTGGAGCGTGACCCCAAGCGCGCGCTCTATTGGTGGAACGTGGCGCTCTCCCACGGCTTTCAGAAGGCGGCGGAGGCGATCGGCAAGTTCGCAGCGCGCCTCATGCAGGCGGATGAACAGCGGGCACAGCAAAGCAAAAAGGAGTAAACGTATGATCCAGGCACCCAAGGGGACAAAGGATATTTTGCCCCGCGACGTATATCTGTGGCACCACATCGAAGACGCGGCGAGAAAGACCGCCGAGGCTTACGCCTTCAAGGAAATAAGGACGCCCGTCTTCGAACACACCGAGCTCTTCGTGCGCGGCGTGGGCGATACGACGGATATCGTCAACAAAGAAATGTATACCTTCCTCGATAAGGGCGGCAGGAGTATCACCCTGCGTCCCGAGGGCACGGCGGGCGTCGCGCGCGCCTTCATCGAGAACGGCCTCATGAGCGAGGCGCTCCCCGCCAAGATGTACTATTTCATCTCGGCGTTCCGCTACGAGCGCCCGCAGGCAGGGCGGCTGCGCGAATTTCATCAGTTCGGCTGCGAGCTCTACGGCGCCGCCTCGCCCGAAGCGGACGCCGAAGTCATCTCGCTCGCCGCAAACTTTCTGAAGTCGCTGGGGCTCAAAGAAATTTCGCTCCGCCTCAATTCCATCGGCTGCAAGAGCTGCCGCGCTGCCTATCATGCGGCGCTCAAAGAGTATTTCCGCCCGCATCTTCCGGAAATGTGCGCCGACTGCAACGCGCGCTTTGAAAAGAACCCCATGCGCATGCTCGACTGCAAAGAGGAAGCGTGCCGTCGGGTCACGGCGGGCGCGCCCAAATTTTTAGATTATCTCTGCGACGACTGCAGGGCGCACTTCGAAGAAGTCAAGCATCTTCTCGATGAGACGGGCATCGGATATACCGTCGATCCTTCCATCGTGCGCGGGCTCGACTATTACAGCCGCACCGTCTTTGAATTTGTGACGAAGGCGGCGGGCGCGCAGGGCACGGTGCTCGGCGGCGGAAGATACGATACCCTGCTTGAACAGATGGGCTCCAAGCCCCTTCCCGCAGTGGGCTTTGCCGTTGGCATGGAGCGGCTTCTGATGGTCATCGCGGCGGAACAGGCGCCCGTTCCCGAAGAGAAGGGGGTCGCCTGCTACCTTGCGGGCATGGACAAAGCGTGCCGCGAAAAGGCGTTCGCTCTCGCTTCTCAGCTGAGAATGGCGGGCATCCCGGCGGAGACCGACCTCATGGAACGCTCCGTGAAGGCGCAGTTCAAGTATGCCGATAAGAAGGGCGCGCGTTTTGTCGCCGTCCTCGGCGCGGACGAGCTCTCCTCGGGCGAAGTGAACGTCAAGGATATGAAAGATTCCTCATCCGAACGGGTGAGTTTCGAGGATCTTTGCACATACTTAAAGAAAAAAACGGAGGAATAATCATATGTCGAAGAACGTAAGAGAAGTGAAGGGCGAAGAGCTTGTAGCGCTCGTCAAAGAGGGCAAGACGGTCGTATGCGATTTCTGGGCGACGTGGTGCGGCCCCTGCAGGATGCTCGCGCCCGTGCTCGATAAGGTCGCCGAAGAGTTCGCGGGAAGAGCCGAGTTCGTCAAGGTGGACGTCGACGAGAGCGGCGAAGTCGCGCAGAAGATGGGCATCATGTCCATCCCCGACGTGTATATCTTCGAGGACGGCAAAATGAAGACGCATCAGCTCGGCTATGTCCCCGAAAGCGCGATGAGAGCGTTTCTTTCGGAAAATTTGAAATAAGTTCACGAACTTCCCCCGGAGCCTTCCGGGGGAAGTTTTGTGTGCGGCGTTATATCCTCTCCTCGCGGGATTTTATTTTAACCTTTCCCGTGCGGCGGGGCGGTTTCGTTCAAACGGTTGCATTTTTATGCGGGATATGATACAATAAAGCTAATT
>URMI01000045.1 GCA_900548845.1 uncultured Clostridia bacterium
ATGTTCCCTTCGGGGTGTTCGCGTTCGAATTGCCTTTCCTTGATGCGCGAAAAGTCGTAGCCCTGTTCTTCCGCTGCCGCAAGGACGCGCGCCCGCGTTTTTTCGCTGACGCCGACTTTTCCGTTGAGCGCCATCGAGACGGCTGCCTCCGATAAATTTAATTGCTTTGCAAGTTCCTTCGCTGTGATCATGAGCTCCTCCCGCGGATGCGTTCTGCAGCTTTATTGTAGCAAATTAAGTAAATTAAGTCAATGGTTTTACTGAACTTCTCTTGAAGAAAGATGAAGTTCAGTTTACAATGAAGAAAAAATCATGAGAGGGCTCACTATGACCGTAAAACAGTATGACATGATAGAATTTTCCGTCGGCAATGCGCCGCTTTGCGCAGAGTTCCGATTGGGCGAAAAGTGTGTGCGGGCGGAGAGCTTTTTGAAGGCAAAGGGCGATTACGCCGTGCGCTTCATGCCCGATGCTTTGGGCGAGTGGCACTATCGCATCGGGGAAAAAGAGGGAAGCTTCGAATGCGTCCCAGATGAGGGTATGCACGGGCGCGTGCAGGCGAAGGGAACGCATTTTAGCTATGAGGACGGCACGCCCTTCTATCCCTTCGGCACGACATGCTATGCCTGGACGAGCCAGGAGGACGCGCTCGTGGAAGAGACGATTTTCACGCTCAAGACGGCGCCCTTCAACAAGATCCGCATGTGCATCTTCCCCAAGCATATGCCCTATAACCACAACGAGCCGCCCTACTTCCCCTTCGAAAAGGACGAGAAGGGGGAGTGGGATATGGAAAAGCCCGACTTCCGCTATTGGGATCGGCTCGACCGCTGCCTTTCGGCATTGCGTGAGATGAACATCGAGGCGGACATCATCCTCTTTCACCCCTATGACCGCTGGGGCTTTTCGAGGCTCGGGATGGAGAAAAACTTGCAGTACCTCAAATATGCCGTCGCCCGCCTTTCCGCTTACCGCAATGTGTGGTGGAGCCTTGCCAACGAGTACGAAATGGTGACGGCGCTCTCCTTGGACGATTGGGATACGATCGGCAGCTTTATCGCGGAAAAGGACGCTTACCATCATCTCATCGGCGTGCATGATTGGGTCTGCCCCTTCCCCAAGAAGAAATGGCTGACGCATGCCTCCATCCAGAGCGGCGAGGTGAGAAGGGTCGCTGCCTGGAAGAAGGAGTATGGCATCCCCGTCATCATCGATGAGTTCGGCTATGAAGGCGATCTTCCGTTCGGATGGGGGAATTTGTCTGCCTTCGAATTTATGAATCGCGCGTGGAGCATCGCCGCGGTCGGCGGCTATGTGACGCACGGCGAGACCTTCCACCGCGAGGACGAAGTGTTGTGGTGGGCGAAGGGCGGAAAGCTGTACGGCAAGGCGCCCGAACGGTTTGCTTATCTTAGAAGCGTGATCGAAGAAGCCGGGGCGCTGGAGCCCGTTTCGGCGCTTCCGAAAGACCCCAACGGCAACGACGGGAACGATTGGGTGAGGAAGCTTGTAGAAGGGTTTCCTGTCCGCGAACAGTGGCAGATGGAGCTCTGTTTTGCCGAGTTTTACGGCCGCAACGAGGGACACCGTATTCTGTATCTCGGCCGTCAGTGCGCGCGGTATCTGGAGCTCGCGCTTCCCGAAAAGGGCGAATACCGCGTGGAAGTCATCGATAGTTGGGAGATGACGCGGAGAACGGCATATGAGGCTGCCTGCGGCAAGGTACGCGTGGAACTGCCCGCCAAAGAGGGCATCGCGCTCCTTGTCACGCGTTTAAGCGGAGAAAATTTATAAAATTCGGAGGATAGATATGGATAAGATCGTTTTGGGATTTGCGCCGACGAGGCGGAGCATTTTCTCCGCGCCTGCGGCGGTGGAGTATGCAAACTACACGCGCGAGAAGCTGCGCGCAATGGGCGTGGAGTTCGTCGATATCGACGATATTTCTTCGGACGGGCTGCTGCATGACGACAACGACCGCGTGAAGATCGCCAAAAAATTCAAGGCGGTGGGGGTGGACGGGCTCTTTTTCCCGCACACCAACTTCGGCACTGAATATGAGGTTGCCCGCCTTGCAAAGGAGATGGGGCTTCCCGTGCTTTTGTGGGGCCCGCGCGACGAGCGCCCCGACGAGAGCGGCGTGCGCCTTCGTGACAGCCAATGCGGGCTCTTTGCAACGGGCAAAGTGCTGCGCCGCTTCCGCGTTCCCTTCACCTATCTTTGCAACTGCAATCTGGAGGACGAGGCGTTTGAGCGGGGCGTGAAGCTCTTCCTCGCCGTCTGCAATACGGTGAAAGCCTTCCGAAAAACGCGTATCTTGCAGATCGGGCCCCGCCCCTTCGACTTCTGGTCGACGATGTGCAACGAAGGGGAGCTCCTCGAAAAGTTCAACATCCAGCTTGCGCCCGTGCCGCTCCCCGAACTCACCGCAGAGATGAAGAAGGTGAAGGAGGATAAGGCACAGCTTGCGAAGATCGTTGCCTTCTGTCGCGAACAGTTCAAAATTTCCGTTTCGGACGAACAGCTCGAAAACGTTGCCGCGCTCAAGGGCGCCATGCGGAATTTGGCGGAAAAGTACGGCTGCAATGCGGGCTGCATCCAATGCTGGAATGCTTTGCAGGATGAGATCGGCATCATGCCGTGCGCCGCGAACAGCCTTTTGAACGAGGAGGGTTTTCCCGTCGCCTGCGAGACGGATATCCACGGGGCGATCACATCTGTTTTGGTGGAAGCCGCGGGCATGGGCGTGAAGCGCTCCTTCTTTGCCGACTGGACGGTGCGCCACCCCGACAACGAGAACGGGGAACTGTTGCAACATTGCGGGCCGTGGCCGTCTTCCTGCCTGAATTGCAAGCCCGAGATCTGCTATCCGCTTGCCTTCGACTATCCGGGCGCGGTGGCGGGCGAAGCCAAGCACGGCACGATGACGCTCGCCCGCTTTGACGGCGACAACGGCGAATATTCGCTTTTGCTCGGCAACGCGAAGGGCATCGACGGGCCTTATACCAAGGGCACCTATGTGTGGGTGGAAGTCAGGAACTGGAAGCGGCTGGAAGCGAAGATCGTCGAAGGGCCGTATATCCATCACTGCGTGGGCATCCACGAAGACGTCGTGCCCGTCCTCTACGAGGCGTGCAAGTATCTGGGCATCAAGCCCGATCTCTATGACGATATAGAGGAAGACGTGAAGGCGTATATCCGAGGGGAATGAGATGGACGAACTCACGAAAAAATCTAATAAGCTTCGGCGCATCGTCATCGAGGCTGTGTACCGCTCTTCGTCGGGGCATATCGGCGGCGATTTGTCTGTTGTCGATATTCTGAACGTACTGTATAACAATATCATGAACGTCTCGCCCGAAACGCGCACCGATCCGAACAGAGATCGCTTTATTCTGAGCAAGGCGCATTGCGCGGACTGTTTGTATGCGGTGTTAGGGGAGAAGGGGTATTTCGAGCTTGACGAGTACCTTAACACCTTCGAGCGCTTTCAAAGCCGCTTTATCGGGCATACGAATACCGCCATCCCCGGCGTGGAGATGAACGGCGGTTCTTTGGGGCACGGGCTCGCGGTGGGCGTCGGCATGGCGCTCGCGGCGAAGATGGATGGAAGGAGTTACCGCACCTACGTCGTCCTCGGTGACGGCGAGATGGCGGAGGGCAGCAACTATGAGGCGATGATGGCGGCGGCGCAGTACGGTTTGGATAATCTCTGTGCGACCGTCGATCTCAACGGGCTACAAATTTCGGGCACGACGAAGGAAGTCATGAACAGCGCGCCGCTTGGCGAGAAGTTCAAGGCGTTCGGGTGGAACGTTATCGAAGTCATGGACGGGAACGATTGTTCGCAGCTCATCGCTGCCTATGAGGCGGCAAAGAACTGCAAGGGGATGCCTACTGCCGTCATCGCGCACACGGTGAAGGGCAAGGGGGTCTCCTTCATGGAGAACAACGCGAAGTGGCATCACGGCGTGATGAGCGCCGAACAGTACGAGCGCGCGGTGCGCGAATTGGAGGCGATGTATGAATAAAGTGACCAACCGCCAGGTCATCTGCGATACGCTGCTTGCGGCGGCAAAGGAAGATAAAGACATCATCGTCGCCTGCTCCGATTCGCGCGGGTCGGGCTCCATGACAGCGTTTTTTGAACAGTATCCTGCCCAAAGCGTGGAAGTGGGCATTGCGGAGCAGGATCTCGTCTCCATTTCGGCGGGGCTTGCGGCGTGCGGGAAGAAGGTGTTCGCCGTGTCGCCCGCCTGCTTCCTCTCCACCCGCTCCTATGAACAGGCGAAGGTGGACGTCGCTTATGCGGAGACCAACGTCACGCTCGTCGGCATTTCGGGGGGCATTTCCTACGGGGCGCTCGGCATGACGCACCACTCGCTGCAAGATATTGCGGCAATGTCGGCTCTGCCCGGGATGCGCGTGTATCTTCCTTCCGACCGCTTCCAAACGAAAGCCGTCGTCGAGGAGCTGCTGAAAGACGAAAAGCCTGCCTACATCCGCGTTTCGCGCAGTGCGAGCGAAGATCTCTATTCCGAAGACACCGTTTTCTCGGGCGGCGCAAAGGTGCTGAAAGAGGGGAAGGACGTGCTGTTCGTTGCCTGCGGCGAGCTCGTCGCGCCCTGCCTGCACGCGGCGGAGCTGCTCGGGAAAGAGGGCGTTTCGGCGGGCGTTGTCGATGCCTACCGCGTCAAGCCGCTCAATGAGGAACTTATTTTGAAGGCGGCGGAAGGGGTGCGCCTTGTGGCGGCGGCGGAGGAACATTCGCCCTACGGCGGGCTGTTTTCGATGACGGCGCAGCTGTTCTCTTCGAAGTGCCCGAAGAAAGTCGTGGGGCTCACCCTGCCCGACGGGCATATCGTCACGGGGACGCAATCGGAGGCCTTTCAGTACTACGGGCTGACCGCAGAAGGCATCGCAAGGCGCGTGAAAAAGGAGCTCGCATGAAGACGGTACTTTGTATCGACCAGAGCACGCAGGGCACAAAGGCGCTTCTTCTCGACGAAGAGGGGCGGGTGATCGCGCGCGCCGCAAGGCCGCACAGGCAGATCGTCGACGGGCGGGGATATATCTCCCATGACCTCGATGAGATCTGGCAGAATGTGCTTCTTGTCGCCCGCGAGTGCGTGGGGGAGAATGCCGCGAGCGTGAAAGCGGTCGGCATCTCCAACCAACGGGAGACGAGCTGTATGTGGAACGATGAGGGCCCGCTTGCAGATGCCGTCGTGTGGCAATGTGCGCGGGGGAAGGATATTTCCGACGCGCTCGCTCCGTATGCGGATCTTGTGCGCGAGAGAACGGGACTGCCGCTCTCGCCCTATTTCCCCGCCGCGAAGTATGCCTGGCTGCTTCGGAATACGGAGAAAAGCGGGAAAGTGCGCTTGGGCACCGTTGACAGCTTTCTCGTATGGAAGCTCACGGGCAATTTTTATACCGACTATTCCAATGCTTCGCGCACGCAGCTCTTTGATCTCCATACGCTGCAATGGGATGAGGAGCTGTGCCGCCTCTTCGGCGTGCCCGTCGAAGCGCTGCCCGAGGTCAAAGACAGCGACGGCGTGTTCGGCTATACCGACCTGGGTGGGCTGTTCCCCGAACAGGTGCCCGTGTGCGGCGTTCTGGGCGATTCGCACGCCGCCCTCTTCGCCGAAGGATGCCTTGCTGCGGGGCAGCTCAAAGTCACCTACGGCACGGGAAGCTCCGTGATGATGAACGTGGGGGAGAAATTCGTTGAGAGCCGTTGCGGGCTCGCCTCTTCGCTCGCATGGAAGCGGAAGGGGAAAGTCAGTTATGTGCTCGAAGGGAATATCAATTATTCCTGTGCCGTCATCACCTGGCTGAAAGACGATCTGGGGCTCCTGAACGACGCGAAGGAGGCGGGCGTGTTGGCGGCGGAGGCGAACGAGCGGGATGAGACGGTGCTCATCCCCGCCTTTTCGGGGCTTTCGGCGCCCTATTGGAAGCCCGATGCAAGGGCCGCCATCCTCAACATGAGCCGCACGACGGGCAAAAAGGAGCTTTGCCGTGCGGCGGAGGAGAGCATTGCCTTTCAGATCGCCGATATTCTGGATGCGCTCCGCGCCGATACGGGGCTCGAAGCCCGCGAAGTGCGGGCGGACGGCGGCGCCGCGGGGGATGCGTTCCTCATGCAGCTGCAGGCGGACGTTTCGGGGGCAAGCGTGCTTGCTTCCTGTGAGCGTGAGCTTTCCCCGCTCGGGGCGGGCGTGCTTGCGGGCATTGCGGCGGGGGTGTACCAAGAGGACGTCCTCCAAGGCGAGGTGCGCCGTTTTACGCCCCGCGAAAATGCGCGCGTCATAGCTTCCCGCGCTCGCTGGAAAAATTGTCTGAAACAGCTATAAGCACAAAAGCCCGCGTGAGCGGGTTTTTTTTCGCGGTGAAAAAGAAAACGATTTGATATCAGACAAAACAATTTTGCAAGACGAGGAGGGGCGGTTTGTGCTATCATAGAGAAAAACTCCGGAGGCGAAAGATGGACGAACAGGCGATCAAGCAATTCAGAGACTACATGATCGAGGCGGGCAGGCGCAACAGAGAACAGAAGTACGAAAAGTACCGCCGCCTCAACGCATTCTGCGAAAAGGGGCAGATACTGTTTACGGGCTCTTCGCTCATGGAGTATTTCCCCGTCGTGGAAATGACGGAGGGGATGACGAAAAGAAAGGTGTATAACCGCGGAGTGGGGGGTTCGACTTCCTTTGAGTTTCTCGCCCATATCGATGCGATGCTCTTCGACCCGGAGCCGAGCGTTGTCTTTCTGAACATCGGCACCAACGATCTGAGCCGCCCCGATTATACGCACGAGGGGTTGAAGGAGCGGTACCGCTTTATCTTCACGCAGATCGCGGAGAGGCTGCCCGATACAAAGGTGTATTTCATGGCGTTCTATCCCATGAACGAAGCGAAGATGTCGCACCCGATGGCGTTCGGGCTGCGCACGAACGAGCTCACAAGGGAAGCCAACGCCGCCGTGAAGGAAGTGTGCGCGGAGTTTTCGTTCGTCGAATATCTTGATTGCAACGAGGGGCTTAAAGATGAGGCGGGGAAGCTCAAAGAGGAGTTTGCGATCGACGGCGTGCACATGTGGCCCGAGGCGTATGCGCTCGTTCTGGAAGCGCTTAAGCCTTATTTGGAGGCGCTGTGATGAGCGCTGTCATTTCCGCCTTTGAAGCGGTGATGCTCGTCTGCTTCGGCGTGAGCTGGCCCGTTTCCGTCGTCAAGTCTTACCGCGCCCGCACAACAAAAGGCAAGAGCATCCTCTTCCTGCTTGCGATCTGGATCGGCTATGTGTTCGGGCTTGCGGGCAAAATTTTGCTCGCCGTAGAGACCGGGAGCATCCCTTATGTGCTCTTTATCTATGCGTTCAATCTTATCGTTGTGTCGCTCGATCTCATCTTATACTTCCGCAATCTGCGCCTTGATAAAAAGGCGGCGGGAAACGGAGTGAAAGAGTAAGTGATGGTTTGTATCGCCGCGGCG
>URMI01000046.1 GCA_900548845.1 uncultured Clostridia bacterium
CGGCAAAGCCGTCGGGCGCCCCGTTCCGGGTCTTCTTTTTAGAAGAACACGCCGCGCGCCTGTTCCTTCACTTCCTGCGAGGCGGTGAAGGGGATGCGGGTCGTATAGCCGCGCTTGGAGGCAACGATCATCTTGGTGGGCCATGCGAAGATATCGCGGTTCCACACATTGACGGTGTCGTTGTAAAGTTCGCGCGCCGCCGTGATCTCCTTCTGAAGATAGGAGTTCTGCTGCATGGCGTCGGCGATCTCCGCGTGCGCTTTGAGGTCGGGGTAGCTCTCGAAGGCAACGTTGATGCTCCTGCCCACCGCGTCGAGCTGCTGCGCCATCTGGTTGCGCGCCCCGTCGTCGGCGGGGGCGCCGCCCGAACGGTACGCCGCGATCTGGGTCATCGTCGTCTTGTCGAGGTCGATGGCCTTATCGAGGAGCCGCGCGCAGTTCTGCAGGATGACGACGCGCTGTTCGAGGTAGTTGTCGATCTGCGAAGCGTCGTGCTGGATCTTCTGCTGCAGCTGCGAGAGGTAGTTGCCCGCCTTCACTTTCATGAAGAGGAAGACGATGCCGGGGATGATGCCGAGGATCCAGAGAAGGACCTCGAAGATCACCGAGCCGACGCCCGTCTTGACGGGGATCTGCTTTTCGATGACGTTCACGTCGCGTCCCTGCCCGTTGACGGGGCCGTTGAGTTCGTCGAGTTCGTTTGCCATTTATGTTTCCTCCTGATTTGATTTCTCTATCGCTTCGGCGTCTGCCGTCAAAGCCGTCTCTTCCTGTTCGGGCGCGTCCGTTTCGGGAGCCTCTTCTGCGGGCGCTGCGCTTGTTTCTGCGGGTCCTGCCGCCCCGTCTGCCGCGGCCGCTTCCTCTATGGGTGTTTCGGGTGCAGGTGCGCTCGCATCTTCCGCTTCTTGGGGCTCTTCGTCGGGCGATCCTTCGGCGCGGGCCTTTTGTTCTGCGGCATCGAGCATGTCGGAGGCGGCTTCCACCGCCGCGATGCCCGAAAGGATCGCCGCTCCCGTCGCTGCCGCTTCCCTGAGCCCGAAGATCGCGGAAAGCTCTCTGTCCGTGCTCTCGCTGAGGCCGCCGTTTGCGACGGGGAACGCCATGAGGCCGTCCGAGAACGCCGAAGCGCTCTCGCCGAAGCGGCGCACAAATTCCTGAAGCGCGCCGTTCTTGTGGCCTTCGAAGGCTTCGCGGGTGCCGCCCACGCGCTTTAACGCCATTTCGCTCATGCGCTCGACGGGGATATATTCCACCCACGGCACGGGAACGGCGTGATATCTGCCGTCGCCGCCGTAGACGTTCACATAGTCGACGCGGTCCACGGCGTCGAAGGAGTGTGCCGTCACCGAAACGCTGTCCGTGTTCCCTTCCCTTCGGACGGGGCGCGCCTTCAAGATGGTCTCCGTCTTGGCGTCCTGCGGGGCGAACACGGAGGGGGCGAAGCGGTTTGCAAGCACTTCCGCCTCCCCGCCCGTGTAGTTATAGTCGTAAACGTCGCGGTAGATGAATTCCGCGGGCTTCTGCATGCGGTAGAGGGGCACGGCGAGCACGGGCGCAAGGTCGACGTACATCGACTTGAAATACCCCGCGTTGAAGGAGATAAAGGACGCTTTGGATGCCGCAAGATCGTAGCTCTTGTAGCGGGCGGGGTCGGTGTCCGTGAGCCAGTTCTGCGCGTGTTCGGAGCAGATGACGTTGATCATGCCCGATTTCACAAAGGAGAAGTCGTCGCCGTAGCCCTTGTCGGAAGTGATCAGGTCGAGCATGTTCTGCTGGGCGAGCGGGGTGAACATGAGGCGGTATTCCACTTCGTTGTCCCTGTCGAACGCGCCGAAGAGCACTTCGAATTCGGTGTTGGCAAGCTCCGTGAAGCGCTTTCCTTCGCTGATGGCTTCTTCCGTGCGTTCTTTTAATTCTTTCCCGCCCTTTTTGACCTTCTTTTCGCGCTCTTTTTCGGAAAGGAGCTCGCTGTGCTGCGGGGCGCGCGTGAAGGTGAGGCGGGGCGCGCCCTCGTTGGCGTAGATAAGGCGCGTCTCAAAGCCGTAGTAGGGCGCGGGCTTTATGACGCTCGCCGTCAGCGTCTGGGAGTGGTGTTGGGTATGGACGTGCCCTTCCGAGTCCGTCTCCGTCGTCGTCCAATGGATGGTGAGCGTGCCCGTGTAAGTCTTCGTGCCCATCGTGCGGCGGAAGCGCCGCTCAAAGAGGAAGGGGCTCCCTTCCGCCGTGCCCGAAAGGAGAAAGACGGTGGAAACGCTCTCGTCCTCGTCGGGCGTATAGCCGTACTTGCGGCAGAGAAGGTCGAGCCGTCTGACGTCGAGCTGTTCGTCGAGCGTGAGATCGGGCATCGTCTTCAAGATAAGTTCGTGCGTCATGCCCCAGGTGAAGAGGGCGTTGAGGGGCGCCATTTCGTCGTAAGCCTGCTTTAAGACGGCGTTCGCTTCCTCTACTTCCTTTTTGTGCCGCTCTTCCCGCTCTTTGAGCTTTTTCTTGATGACGGTGCAAAGCAGCACGATGAGCCCGATGCCGAGAAGGGCGCAAAGGATGCCGAGGAAGAGATACAGCCAATATCCCTCGCCCGAGGCATAGGCAAAGATGAGGATGACGGCTGCGAGAAAGGCGATGACGGTGAGGACGATGAGGAAGACTTTGAGCGCCCTGAAGGAGCCCAGCTTCTTGCCCGCCTCTTCCGCTTCCGCCGATTCCTTGTTGTACCGCGCGACGGTCGCCTTGTTTTGTTCGGGGTCGACGCCCGAACGCTTCACGAGCGCGTCGAAGTATTCCTCCGCGTTGCGCTCCATGGCGTCTTTTAAGTGCTTTTCGTAATATTCGAGGGGCTCGAAATCGGCAAGCTGATCCATATCCTCCACCCGCTTAACAAATTCTGCCTCTATTTTACCTTATCCGACGGGTTTCGTCAAGAGGGGCGGCAAAATTTCCAAATATTTTATGATATGCGGGAAAGGGCGGAAAAAGGAGTTTTTTGGGGAATTTTTGAAAAGGGCTTGCGCCGCGTCCGCGCTTTTGCTATACTGTTGCTGCGATAAAATAAGGAACGGGCGCGAAGCGGCGCCTGTAAGGAGAACGTTATGTCACTTCCCGCATGGCTGAAAACGGCAGTCTTTTACGAGATCTATCCCCAGAGCTTTTACGATACCAACGGCGATGGCATCGGCGATCTTGAGGGCATCATCCAAAAGCTCGATTATGTAAAAAGCCTCGGCTGCAACGCGCTTTGGATCAACCCCTGCTTCGAATCTCCCTTCATGGACGCGGGGTATGACGTGAGCGACTACAAGAAGATCGCGCCCCGCTACGGTACCAACGAGGATGCAAAGCGGCTCTTTGATGAGGCGCACCGCCGCGGGATGAAGGTGCTTTTCGACCTCGTGCCCGGGCACACGTCCGATCGGCACCCCTGGTTCCTCGAATCGAGAAAGCCCGAAAGGAACGAATATTCCGACCGCTATATCTGGACGGGGAACGTCTTCGACTATCCCGAACATTATCGCTGGGTGAGCGGCATGCAGGACAGGGACGGCAATTATATGGTCAACTTCTTCAGTTCGCAGCCCGCGCTCAACTACGGTTTCGAACAGAGGACGGCGCCCTGGCAGCTTCCGCCCGAAGCGCCCGCCGCTCAGGCGACGCTCGAAGCGATGAAGGACGTCATGCGCTTCTGGATGGACATGGGGTGCGACGGCTTCCGCGTGGATATGGCGGCATCCCTCGTCAAGAACGACCCCGAGCGCACGGGCATCAAGCGGCTGTGGCGCAATGTGAGGGAGATGTTCGACAAAGAATACCCCGAAAACGTGCTGCTTTCGGAGTGGGGCATCCCCGAGCAGTCCATCGACGCGGGCTTCCATCTCGATTTCTATCTGCATTTCGACAGTCTCGGCTACAACGCCCTCTTCCGCGAAGGGTATGAGCGGGAAGACGGGCTTTCCTGCTTCTTTTCAAGGGCGGGCGCGGGGGATATCACCGTCTTCACCGAAGAATTCGCCCGCCGCAGCGCCGCCGCTGCGGGAAGGGGATACATCTGCCTGCCGACGGGCAATCACGATATGGTGCGCCTTGCCTGCCGCCGCACGATGGAAGAGCGCAAAGTTGCGGAAGCGTTCATCCTCCTTATGCCCACCATCCCCTTCCTCTATTACGGCGATGAGATCGGCCTTCCCTACCGCGAAGGGCTCACATCCAAGGAGGGCGGCTTCTTCCGCACGGGCTCGCGCACGCCCATGCAGTGGACGGCGGGCAAGAACCGCGGATTTTCCGAAACGGACGGGGAGCTCTATCTGCCCGTCGACGAGAGCGCGGCGTCCCCCGATGTCGCCGCGCAGGAGAAGGACGAAAATTCCATCCTCAACATGGTCAGAAAGCTCATCGCCCTCAGGAAGGAGCACGAAGAGCTGCAGACGGGGGAAAACTTCGAAGTGCTGTATGCGCAGAAGGGGCGCTATCCCTTCGTGTTCCGCCGCGGGAGCTTCGTCGTTGCCGTCAACCCGTGCGGGAAGGCGGCGGAGGCGCCTTTGAACGGGGAATACGAGGCGGTGTTTTCCGTGAATGCCGCGGCGAAGGCGGAAAACGGCACGGTGCAGGTGCCGCCCGTTTCGCTGACGCTCTTCAAGGCAAGATAACGCCGTTCGGCACGGGAAGCGCCCGCGGGGCGGCAGGGATGCCGCCCCGCGGGCGCGCTGTATTTCAAAAAAACCGCTTTTGCGTGAAAGGTTTGCGGGCGCGAAGTTGTATTATCGGTGAAGAGGGCAAGGAAGATGCAGAACATTTCCGAAGAGACGGTCCGCTCCGTCATCGGGCGCTACGGCGACATGGTGATGCGGATCGCCTATCAGAATACCCGCGATCGTGCCGAGTCGGAAGACATCGTGCAGGAAGTTTTCCTCGCGCTCTTTTTGCGCCCTCTTCCCAAGAGCGAGGAACACCTGAAAGCCTGGCTCATCCGCGTCACGATCAACAAGAGCCGAAACGTCCTAAAATCCGCCCGAAAAAAGGTGCTCCCCCTCGACGAGCGCATCGCTCCGCCCTCTTCATGGGAGCGTCCTTCGGAAGCGGAAGTCTTCGATGCGCTCTTTGCGCTCCCCTTTGACGAGCGCAACGCCCTCTATCTTTTTTACTATGAAGGATATTCGGCAAAGGAGATCGGGAAGCTGCTCCGCCGTTCGGAGAACGCCGTTTATATCCTGCTCTCGCGGGCGAGAAAGCGCTTCCGCATCATTTGGGAGGAAGAGGATGAAACCTGAAGAATACAAAAAAGCCCTCTCGGCGGTCGCGCTCGGCGAAGAGGAAGAGGAACGCCTTGCGGCGGCGGTCATAAAAAAGCTGGAAAAAAAGCGGCAAAAAAAGCGTATCGTGCGGCGGGTGCTCGTGCCCGTCTTCTCGGCGGCAGTCCTCTGCGTCGTCGCCGTGCCGCTCGCCATTGCCTGGGCGCCCGCGGGGGCGCCCGCAGGGTCGGAGCCCGATCATTCCGAGCCGCCCTATACCGAAGAAGATCCGCCTTCCGAAGAAGACCCTTCCGAAACGCCCGAAAAGACGGGAACGTTTTCCTGCGTCTATGAGGCGGGCGGCGTGCGGCTTTGCTTCGATACTGATTTCAGTGAGATAAAATAAGGAGGAAACCGACATGAAACGCAAGTTTATGGCAGCTTTCAGCGTGCCGCTGTGCGCGGCGATGCTTCTGATGAGTTCGTGCGCGGGCGGGAGCACGCTGCTTCGTGCGGCGGCGGAGTCCGAAGGCTTTTCCTTCACGGAGCGGCAGGACGAGAATTTTATCGCCGTGCAGCAAGGGGCGCAAGATTTTGCGGCGCGGTTTGCCTCCGCCGCGCTTCAAGAGGCGGCAAAGGAGGGCACGGAAAACGCCGTTGTTTCGCCCGTCTCCGTCTACATGGGGCTCTCCCTCGCGGCGGCTTCGAGCGCGGGAGAGACGAAAGAAGAGCTTTTTTCCGCCCTCGGCGTGACGGAAGAGACGCTCGGGGAGGGCATCTCCATTCTCTGGCGCTCCCTCAACCGCGCACTCGGCAAGACGGGTAAGATCGCGCTGAGCAACGGCATCTGGCTGGATGCGTCGACGCCCTTTGTCGGGGAGACGCTCGACGTGCTCGCCGGGGACTATTACTGCAACAGCTACTCCGCCGATTTTGCAAATGACAACGAGGCTTCTAACCGCGCGCTCTCCAGATATATCAAGGACGAGACGAACGGGCTCTTCGACGCCGACCTTGCGCTTTCGCCCGAGACGGTGTTCGCCCTCGTCAATACGCTGTACTTGAAAGACACCTGGAACGAGTACGGCGACGACATCGCCCGCACCGAGGAGAGAGCGTTCACGCAAGGAAACGGCGAAGAGGTGCTGCGCCGCCTTCTGCAGGGCGATCACAACATGGGAAGAGCGTATGAAGGGGAAAATTATACTTCCTTTCATACTTCCACCATGCACGGGTTCCGCATCACCTTCCTCGTGCCGAAGGACGGCGTATCCCTTTCCGAAGTCATGACGGCGCAGAACATCGCCGAAGTCTCCTCGAAAAAAGATTGGAACGCGACCGACGAGGAGCACCGCATCCGCTACTACACGCGCTGCCTCTTCCCCGAGTTCGAAGGGGACTATGCAGGCGACGTTTCGCCTATTCTCAAAGAAGAATTCGGCGTTGAAAAGCTCTTCGACCGCAAGCAAAGCGATCTTTCCGCGCTCACGGGCATGACGAGCGGCGTTTATTGCACCGAGGCACAGCATATCGCAAAGCTCAAAGTGGATAAAAAGGGCATCGAGGGGGCGGCGGTGTTCGTGCTCCCCGGCGCGGGCGAAGCGGGGCCCGACGAGTATGAGACGGTCTATGAAGATTTCCTTGTCGACCGCGCGTTCGGGTTCGTGCTTGCCGACAGTTCCGGAACGACGCTCTTTGCGGGGGTCATCCATGAAGTCTGAAAAACTTGTTTTCCGCTTGTTGGCAGCGGAGGAGATCGCGCCCTCCTTCCTCGACGGTTTTGAGCGGCGGCAGGAGGTCATGCTCTGTTATCGCCGCAGCGGGAAGGGCTGGGAGGTGCGTCCCGATCCCTTTCTCGACGACTGGTCGGAAGAGGAACGCGCGGCCGTCGTGAAGGCTTTGCAGGAGACGGCAAAAAGCGGTGGTTTCGTGCAGGCGGCGTTCTTCGAAGGAAGGACGGTGGGCTTTGCGGCGGTTTGTAAGCAGCCCCTCGGGAAGAAGCGGGAGTATCTCGATCTTTCAGAGCTGCACGTCTCTCGGGAATGGCGGCGGCGGGGCGTGGGGCGCAGGCTCTTTCAGGCGGCTGCCGCGTGGGCGAAGGAACACGGCGCGGAAAAGCTGTACATTTCCGCTCATTCCGCCGTCGAAACGCAGGTGTTTTACCGCTCGTTGGGCTGCACCGACGCGGTGTGGGAAGATAAGCGCCACGTCGAAAAGGAGCCCTTTGACTGCCAGCTCGAATACTGTTTATAAGTTTTGGGGCGCG